>NZ_BAABDO010000123.1:0-18945 GCF_039539665.1 Actinomadura keratinilytica | reverse complement strand
CCGCCCCAGGAGCCCGCCGCACCCGCCGCGGCCGCGCCCAAGCCGGCCCCGCCGCAGCGGCCCGCGCACCAGCCCGCGCGCCCCGGGGGCAAGAAGAAGTCGGCGGGACGTGCCGCCATGCCCGCCGCCCAGGTGGACAAGCCGGCCGCCGGAACCCCCGCGGGCGACGCCCCGGCGCCGCAGCGGCCCGCGCGCCGGCGCCGCGCCAAGGGCAAGCGCGCGTCGGTGCCGTCCTGGGACGAGATCATGTTCGGCGCCCGCCGCCCCGACTGAGCGGCCCCGGACAGGTAGGTAGGTAGGTAGTAAGCAGGTCGGGCGGCGCAGCCGCATCCGGCCCCGCGTCAGCGGTCGGCGTCCGGGTCGTCCTCGAGGAAGGGGGCGACCCACTCGGGGGTGATGCGGGCCGCGAACGCCACGGCGTCGCCGTGCGCCATGTCGGTGGCGGGGCAGGCGCCGTCGCCGGCCCCCACGGCGACGACGAGCGTGGACAGCCCGAGCCTGCGCTGGAACAGCGTCTGCCGGATCCGCCAGCCCACCACGGCGCCGTGCTCGACGACCACCTGGCGGCGCCGCAGGGAACCCGACCGCACGGTGAGGCGGGCCCCGTCCGTGGCGTGCCCCAGCTGCCGGTAGCGGTCCAGGCCCAGCGGTACGCCCAGCAGGGCCAGTGCGACGCAGCCGTAGGCGACCGCGGGCCGGCCCGCCAGCAGCGCCAGCGCCGCCAGCCCGAGCGGGGGCGCCACGGCGCGCACGACACGGCGGCCGCGCGCCGCGGGCGGATGCCCCACGAGCGGGGCGGGGATGGAGCCGAGCACCCGTTCCGCCAGGTCCGCGGCGAACGGACGCGGGGAGGCGGGCAGCAGCCGCCCGCGGTGCGAGGCGTCACCCAGGCCCGTCACCAGGGCGCCCAGGCGCGCCACCCGGGTGAGCCGCTCGAACAGGTTGTCGGTCAGCTCCACCCCGCGCAGGCGGCGCCGCTCCAGGGAGACGCTGCGGCGCGTGACCAGCCCCCGCCGGGCCACCACCGAGCCGTCGCGCTCGTACACGGTGAAGTCCCAGTTGAACAGGGCGAACGCCACCACCGACATGACCGGCATGGCCAGGACGAACAGCACCGCCACGGCGACGACCACGGCCGTGGGCAGGCCGACCACGTCGTGGCCCACGTGCTCCACGCGTTCGCGGGTGATGAGCCCCAGGTCGTCCCCGAGGTTGTAGAGCGTTCCCAGGAAGCTTCCCGCCAGCGCGAACGGCGTCAGCAGGTAGGCGCCGCTCAACGGCGCGTACAGGAACCAGCGGGGGCGCATCCGCGCCAGTACGCGTCGCGGCGCGCGCGCCGGCTCCTCCGGGGACGCGGTGTGCGCGGCCAGCAGCAGCCGGCGCAGCCGCTCGGCCTCCTGGCGGGAGACGGCGTTCAGCACGCCCTCTCCCCCGTCCGCGCCCGCGTCGATGTGCACGATGGCCAGGCCCAGCAGCCGGTGCGGGAGCGCCGCACTGATGTCGACGCCGCGGATGCGGTCGCGCGGGATCGTCTTGACCGACCGGCCGACGAGGGCCCGGCGCAGCTCCAGGCGGTCGTCGTACAGGGTGTAGGTGAACGTCGCCCAGCCGGCCACGTGCACCAGCAGCCCGAACGCCAGCCCCGCCAGGGTGAAGAAGAACGCCGTGGACAGGCCGCCCACGGCGAGCCCGGCCGCGCCGGCCGCCAGCAGGGCGATCAGCTCGCGGACGGCGCCCACGACGAAGGTCAGCGGGTGCAGCCGCGCCGCACGCGGCCGCGCGGCGGTGGCGGCGGCGTGCTCCCGGTGCTGGTCCCGATGCCGGTCGCGGGTGGTCACGTCGCGTCGTCGCGCAGGTCGTGCGCCCGGTGGGCGAGCTGTTCGGCCAGTCGCGCCGCCACGTCCGCCGGCAGCCCCGCCACCTCGGACGACCCCGCGTGCGACGCGGTGTTGATCTCGATGGTGGCCAGGCCCAGCAGCCGTTCGATCCAGCCCTGCTCGGTGTCGACGGTCTGGATGCGGCTCACCGGGACCAGCAGCCACTCGCGGCTGAACCAGCCGGTGCGGGTGTAGACGACGTCGGCGCTGACCTCCCAGCGGTGCACCCGGTAGCGCCACACCGGCGTGACGGCCGTCATGAGCACCCCGGCGGCGGCCACCGCGACCGGCAGCCACCAGACCCGCTCGCCGAGCCAGCCGAGCAGGCCGTCCCAGCGCCGCCGGCCGTCCCATTCGTCGACGAAGGCGGCCGCGCCCCAGGCCAGCCCGGACGCCAGGCCCCACAGCAGGGCGGACTCGATCGCCCAGTGCGCCATGGCGCGGCGCGCCACCCGGTGCGCGGGCGGCCGCAACCGCGGCGGGTGCGGCGTCCCGCCGTCGGGCTCGTGGGTGCGCCGCACCGTCGTCACGTCCCCGAGTTTATGACCCCCGGGCGTCTCACCAGCGCATGTCGGCGGACCGGGCGGCGGGCGGCGCGGCTGTGACGGCGATCTCAGCGTTCTGTCAGTGCCGCGTGCGACGGTGGTCCGGGAGGCGCCGTGCCGCCCGCGTCCTGTCAGCGACGGCGGGAAGGCTGGGGGGCGCGGTGCACCAGGCGGCGTCTGGTCCGTCGTCCGGTTCGTCCCGCCGCCCCGCGGCGGAACGTCCCGCGGACGCCTTCCCCGGCGTGCCGGTGACCGCCCGATCCGTTGTCCGACCCGCCTATCGGCCGCCCCGGCGGCCGATGAAGGACGAGGAGTACCCCTCATGACCTACGCCATCCGGGCCGACGGCCTGGTGAAGCGGTTCGGCGACACGCAGGCCCTGGCCGGCGTGTCGTTCACCGTCGAACCCGGCACCGTGCTCGGGGTGCTCGGCCCCAACGGCGCCGGCAAGACCACCACCACCCGGATCCTGGCCACGCTGCTGGAACCCACGGCCGGCACCGCCGAGGTCGGCGGTTTCGACGTGGTCCGGCAGGCGCACCAGGTGCGCCAGCTGATCGGCCTGACCGGGCAGTACGCCGCGGTCGACGAGATGCTCACCGGCACCGAGAACCTGGTGCTGATCGGGAGGCTGCTGGGCCTGCCGCGGCGCCGGGCCAAGGCGCGCGCCGCCGAGCTGCTGGAGCGCTTCGAGCTGACCGACGCGGCCGAGCGCGCCGCCAAGACCTACTCCGGCGGCATGCGCCGTCGGCTCGACCTGGCCGCCAGCCTGGTGGGGCGGCCGCAGGTGCTGTTCCTGGACGAGCCCACCACCGGACTGGACCCGCGCAGCCGCGGCGGCCTGTGGGACATCGTGCGCGGCCTGGCCGACGACGGTGTCACCGTGCTGCTGACCACCCAGTATCTGGAGGAGGCCGACCAGCTCGCCGACGACATCATCGTCATCGACCGCGGCACGGTCATCGCGCACGGCAGCTCCGACGAGCTGAAGGCGCAGACCGGCGGCCGGGTGCTGGAGGTGCGGCCGGTGTACGAGGCCGACCAGGTCACCGTGGCGCGGGTGGTGGCCGAGCTGACCGGCGGCTCCCCCGAGGTGCGCGACGGGCTGGTGTCGGTCCCGGTCACCGACCCGGCGGTCATGCCCGCGGTGGTGCGCCGCCTGGACGACGCCGGTGTCACCGTCGGCGAGCTGTCGCTGCGCAAGTCCAGCCTGGACGAGGTGTTCTTCGCCCTGACCGGCCACCGCACCGACGCGGCGGAGCAGCCGGCCGGCGAACTGCCCGAGAACGAAGGAGCCGCCGCATGAGCACCGCCACCGCCGCCGCGGGAGGGCCGGCCCGCCCCGCGCCGACCCGGCGGGTCACCGCCGCCGCCACCGCCCGCCATGTGGCCACGCTGGCCTGGCGGAACCTGGTGCAGATCAAGCACAACCCGATGGAGCTGCTGGACCTGTCCATCCAGCCCATCATGTTCGTGCTGCTGTTCGCCTACGTGTTCGGCCCGCCGATGGCGGGCAGCGTCGAGGCCTACCTGCCCATCGTGATCCCCGGCATCATCGCGCAGAACGCGCTGTTCGCCGGGATGACCACCGGTTACGGGCTGAACGTGGACATCACCAAGGGGGTGTACGACCGGTTCCGCAGCCTGCCGATCTCGCGCAGCGCGCCCCTGGTCGGCCGGATCATCGCCGACACCGTCAAGCAGGCGTGGTCGATGCTGGTGCTGCTGCTGGTCGGGTTCGCCATCGGGTTCCGGATCGGGACCGGTCCGCTCGGCCTGGTCGCCGCGTTCGGGCTGATCCTGCTGTTCGCGCTGCTGTTCACCTGGATCTCGGTGTACGTCGGGGTCAAGGCGAGCGAGCCGGAGAAGGTGCAGATCTTCGGTTTCACGATCATCTTCCCGATCACGTTCCTGAGCACCGCGTTCATCCGGCTGTCCCCGGGCACCCCGGACTGGCTGGCGTTCGTGATGCGCAACAACCCGCTGACGCAGCTGGTGGAGGCGATCCGCGGGCTGCTGGTGGGCGGTCCGGTGCTGGCGCACGCCTGGATCGCGGTGGTGTGGGGCCTGGCGTTCATGGCCGTGTTCGCCCCGCTGTCGGTCCGGGAGCTGCGCCGCCGCGTCTGAGACGCCCCCGGCATATGGACAGGGCATCGGGACAGGACATAAGGGACAGTTCATAAGGGGCAGGGCATAAGGGACAGGCCATCGGGCGTCCCGGGCGGTGCGCGCCCGAGCGCGCCGCCCGGGTCAGGCGTCCGGGCGTCCGCCGGAGGGCCGCGTCAGGACGCCGCCGGGGGCGGGCGGGCGCGTGATGCCGAACTCCTCCAGCACGTCGTCGAACGTCCGGCCGCGGCCGCGCCGGTAGGCGGCGGTGTAGGCGGCGTCGCCGAGGGCCGCGCGCGCGGCGCGCTCGGCGTCCAGCGCCTCGGGGAACGACAGGTCGGGCATGCCGCGCAGCGCGTCGGCGGTGCCGACCAGCTCGGCGGCGCGTTTGGGGTCGTCGCCGGCGAGCGCGACGTGCGCCAGCGCCACCAGCGCGGCGGAGACCGTCGTGTGGTCGTACCCCTCCACCCCGAGGCGCACGGCCTGCTCCAGCCGGGGCCGGGCCCGCTCGGCGTCCCCCTCGTCCAGGTCCAGGAACGCCCGGGTGATCAGCATGAGCGCCCGCAGGATGCCGTGCGCGTTCCCGCCCAGCAGCTCCTCGGCGCGGTCCAGGCGGCGCGACGCCTCCCGTGTCTCCCCGGCCCGGCGCAGGAGCTCGGCCGTCTGCTGGTGGACGAGGCTCGCCCCCTCCTTGACGCCCGTGCGCTCGGTGTCGCGGAGGGCGGCCGCCAGCAGTTCCTCGGCGCGGGCGCGGTCGCCGACCAGGGACACCTGCCGCGCAAGCGCCAGCGTGGTGTGCAGCCGCATGGCCGTGCCGCCGCCGAACCCCTCGCTGAGGCCCGCCGCCCGCTCCAGCGTCGCGACGGCGTCGCGGCGCCGGCCCCGGCGCGCCTGCAGCTCCGCCCGCGCCGTCAGCGCGAACGACAGGCCCCACCGGTCGCCGATCGCCTGGAACTCGGCGATGGCCTTCTCCACGTGCTCTTCCAGTTCCTCGCCGAGCCCGAAGGCCATGCCCATCTGCACCCGGGTGAAGCGGGCGACGCCGCGCACCCAGGGGTCCGGGTCGTCCAGCAGGGCTTCGACCGTCGAGAAGTGGTCGGGGCTCCAGCCGGACATGTGCAGCTCCAGGGTCGCCAGCATCAGCCGCAGCACCGGATGCGCCGGCTTCTCGCCCAGCCGCTCGCAGATGTCCCGGGCGCGCAGCAGCAGCTCCACGACCGGGGAGTCGTCCACCATGTCCAGGGACGTCATGGCGCCCACCGCCAGCGCCACCGCGGTGCTCTGGTCGACGGGAAGGTCCGGCAGCCGCGCCATCTCCTCCAGCGCGTCGGCGTGCTCGCTCAGGTCGCCGCGCAGGAACCAGTACCAGCCCAGCGCGGCGCAGAACCGCACCGCCAGGGCCGCCTCGCCCGCGGAGATCGCCCAGTGCAGCGCGGCGTGCGTGTTGTCGTGCTCGGCCGCCAGCCGCGCCAGCCAGTCGAGCTGGTCGTGCCGGTACAGGCGGGGCTCGGCGGTCTCGGCCAGGCGCAGGAAGTGCTCGGCGTGGGCGCGGCGCAGCCGGTCCTCCTCGCCGGCCTCGGCCAGGCGCTCCAGCCCGTAGGCGCGGACGGTCTCCAGCATGCCGTAGCGGGGCTCGCCGCCGTCCTGTTCGACCATGCACACCAGGGACTTGTCCACCAGGCCGGTGAGCACGTCCAGGATCTCGGCGCGGTCCAGGCCGTCGCCCGCGCAGACGGCCTCGGCGCTGTCGAGGGTGGCGCCGCCGGTGAACAGCGCCAGCCGCCGCCACAGCGCCCGTTCGGCGTCCGACAGCAGCTCCCAGCTCCACTCGACGACCGATCGCAGCGTCTGGTGGCGGGGCAGCGCGGTGCGGCTGCCCCCGGTGAGCAGCCGGAACCGGTCGTCCAGGCGGGCGGCGAGCTGGCCGGGCGTCAGAGCGCGCAACCGGGCGGCGGCCAGCTCGATCGCCAGCGGCATGCCGTCCAGCGCCCGGCAGATGCGCGTCACGTGGGGGGCGTTGGCGTCGGTCACCGCGAAACCGGGGCGGACGGCGGCGGCGCGGTCGGCCAGCAGCCGGACGGCCGGGTAGGTCATCGCCTCGGCGGCGCAGGCGTCGGGGGGCGGCGGTTCCAGCGGCGGCACCGGCCACAGCGTCTCGCCGGTGATGCCGAGAGGTTCGCGGCTGGTGGCCAGCACCCGCACGCCGGGGCAGTGCGCCAGCACCCGGTCGGCGAGCCGGGCCGCCGCGTCGAGCACGTGCTCGCAGTTGTCCAACAGCAGCAGCAGGCGTTTTCGGGCCAGGGCGGCCACCAGCCGGTCCAGCGCGTCGCCCTGCTCGGGCAGCAGCCGGTTCGCCGCGCCGATCAGCTTCGTCTCGTGCATGCCGAGCGCGCCGAGCACGGCGGAGGGCACCTCGGCCGGGTCGACGACCGGCGCCAGCTCCACCACCCAGACCCCGTCGGGCATCCGGTCGAGCATCCGCCGGCCCGCCTCGACCGACAGCCGCGTCTTGCCGGACCCGCCCGGGCCGGTCAGGGTGACCAGCCGGCCCTCGCCGAGCAGCTCGTCGACCGCCTTCAGGTCGTGGTCGCGGCCGATGAAGCTGGTCAGCGGCGCGCGCAGGTTGCCGCGGGGGGCGGGCACGGCCTCGTCGCCGGACGCGGAGCGTGCGGGCGGATCCGCGGGGGCGGGCCCGGGAGGCCGCTCGGAGGGCCGCTGCGGGGGCCGTCCGGCGGGAGCGCGGTTCACGGGCGGGGCCGCGGCCGGTTCCGGGGCGGCCGGGACGAGCACGGCGGAGTCGCGGCGGAGCACCGCCAGGTACACCGCCTCCAGGTCGGGCGAGGGGTCGACGCCGAGCCGCTCGCCGAGCAGGGTCCTGATCGACTCGTACTCGGCCAGCGCCTCGGCCTGGCGGCCCGCCCCGTACAGGGCCCGCATGAGCCTGCCCCGCAGCGGTTCGCGCAGCGGCTCGGCGGCGGCGAGGGCCTGCAGTTCGGGGATCAGCTCGGCGTATCGGCCGAGGGCCAGGTCGGCGTCGATCCGCTCGTCCAGCGCGGCGCGGCGCAGCCCCTCCAGGCGGGCGGCGGGCCCGTCGGCGAACGGCAGCCCGGACGCGGCGGCGAACGCCGCGCCCCGCCACAGCGCCAGGGCGGCGCGCAGCTCGGCGGACCGGGCGGACGGGTCGGCCAGGCCGCGCGCCCGGCGGATCCGGGCCTCGAAGTCGTGCGCGTCCACCGCCTCCGGCGGCACCGCCAGCCGGTAGGCGCCGCGGCGCGACTCCAGGCGGCCGCGTCCCGCCCCGGCCTCCTGGAACGCGGCGCGCAGCCGGGACACCAGCGACTGCAGCGCGTTGGGCGCGCCGTGCGGGGCGTCGTCCTCCCACAGGTCCTCGATGAGCCGGTCGGCGGGCACCATCCGCCCCGCCTCCAGGGCCAGCCGGATCAGCAGCGCCCGCAGCCGCGCGCCCCCGATCCCGACGGGACGGCCGTCCGCGACCACCTCCAGCGGCCCCAGGATTGCGATCCGCACAGCCCGATTGTCCTCCATCGCCACGGCGATCCGGCCCGGCCAGGTGTACGACTTCATCGGGTCAAACTGGCACATCGCCGCGGCGGCCGCGCAACCGGATTTTCCGGCCGCGAACGTCCGACGCCCCGGCGGCCGGGTGGGCCGCCGGGGCGTCGAAACCGCTGCCCGGGGTGTCGCCCCTCGCGGGCAGGTACCGCCTGGGATGATCAGGCGGCGCTCTCCTTGGCCTTGGACTGGGGCGGGGCGTCGGCGAGCGCGGCCAGCTGGAAGTCGGCGCGCGGCTGCTCGATGATGCCCAGCGAGACGGTCTCGCGCTTGAGGAACAGCGCCAGCGTCCAGTCGGCCAGGACCCGGATCTTGCGGTTGAGCGTCGGCACCCGGGAGCCGTGGTAGGTGCGGTGCATGAACCAGGCGGGCCAGCCCTTCACCCGGAAGCCGTAGGTGTAGGCGACGCCCTTGTGCAGGCCGAGGCCGGCGACCGCGCCCACGTTGTTGTGGACGTACGGCTTGAGGGGCTTGCCGCGCAGCGACCGCACCAGGTTGTCGGCGAGCACCTTGGACTGGCGCACCGCGTGCTGGGCGTTGGGCGGGCAGGTCATGCCCTCCTGGGTCAGGTCGGGGACGGCCGCGTTGTCGCCGGCGGTGAACGCGCGCACCAGGCCCTCGACGGTGAGGAACTCGGTGGCCTTGACGCGGCCGCGCTCGTCCAGCGGCAGGTCGCTGCCGCGCACGACCGGGGCGGCCTTGACGCCGGCGTTCCACACCAGGGTGCCGGCGGGGAACCGGCTGCCGTCCGACAGCTCGATCTGGCCGTCCACCGCGGACTTCAGCAGGGTCTTCAGCTTCACGTCGATGCCGCGGCCGCGCAGCTGCTCGGCGGTCCACTTGCCCATGTCCGGGCCGACCTCGGGCAGGATCCGGTCGGCCGCCTCAACGAGCACGAACCGCAGGTCCGCGGCGGTGACGTTGCGCATGTACCGGACCGCGTGCCGGGTCATGTCCTCCAGCTCGGCGACCGCCTCCACGCCGGCGAAGCCGCCGCCGACGAACACGAAGGTCAGCGCCTTGCGGCGGATCTCCTCGTCCGCGGTGGACTCGGCGATCTCCAGCTGCTGGAGCACGTGGTTGCGCAGGTGGATGGCCTCGCCGATCGTCTTGAGGCTGATGCCGTGCTCGGCCAGGCCGGGGATCGGCAGGATCCGCGGCACCGCGCCGGCGGCCATCACCAGGTAGTCGTAGGAGATCCGCTCGGGCGGCCCGGCCAGCGGCTGCACGATCGCCCAGCCCTCGGCGTGGTTCAGCTCGGTCACGCGGGCGTTGCGCACGGCGCAGCGCGGCAGCACCCGGCGCAGCGGTACCACCACGTGCCGCGGGGAGATGTTCCCGGCGGCGGCCTCGGGCAGGAACGGCTGGTAGGTCATGTACGAGTTGGGGTCAACGACTGTGATCTTGACCTCGCCGCGCTTGAGCTCGCGGCGCAGCTTCTTCTGCAGCCGCAGCGCGGTGTACATGCCCACGTAGCCGCCACCCACGATGAGGATGTGGGGAGCGCCAGGGGTCTCCTCGACGGTCCTGGCCATTCGCGGCCTCCTCTGTCACGGTCGGCTTGTGAAGACATTCACAAACTATCCGACCAGGCACGATGCAACCAAGCAAAAACGGCGGAAGAACAGCGAAAGTTTCCAAGTCGTCAAATTGGAACGTTGGGAGGGCCGTGAACTTCGTCACCGCTTCCCCCCGAATCGGACGGCATGGGACGTAGTTCACAGATCATCTCTCCAGCCGGGGATTCTCGCCGGGCACACCGCCCGCCAGGGGGAAAAGACCCGTTCCACCCCCATCGAACCCCTAAGGTGGGGCCGGACGCGGCAAGGGGGACGCGGCCCGCCAGGAGCCGGGCCCCCGGGCCGCCCACGCACGAACCGTCAAGTTGCACCGAGTCCGGCGGGGCGCGGCGTACGATCTCGCCCGGGAGCGTAGCGATGATGAGCAAAGACCGGCGTCCGGTCACGGCCACCGCGGGCGCCGCGGCCGCCCTGGCGCTCGCCGGCGCGCTGAGCGGCTGCGGCCTGATCGGCCTGCCGCAGAACCAGAGCGCCGAGCTGGCCGAGTGGTTCACCGTGTCCAGCCCGGTGTTCCGCGATGGCCGCGACCTGCCCACGCGGTACGCCTGCAACACGTACCCTGGCGGGCAGGGCAGGACCCCGCCGCTGCGGTGGTCGGGGACCCCGTCCGGCACCCGGTCGTTCGCGATCGTGATGGACGACGCCGACAGCGCCTATGTGCACTGGGTGATCGCGGGCATCGACGGCACCACGCAGCAGATCGTCGAGGGCGCCAGGCTGGACAAGACGGTCGAGGGACTCAACACCGGCGACAAGGTGGGCTACACGCCGCCGTGTCCGCCCGAGAACGAGCGGCACCGGTACCGGTTCACCATCTACGCGCTGGACGTCTCCAACGACAAGCCGCTGTTCCGCAGGGGCGCGCCGCTGGAGGAGTCGCTCGGCGCGATCGCCGAGCACACGGTGGGCCGGGGGCGGATCACCGGGAACTTCGGGAGCGAACAGGCGCGTTGACCGTGGGGCCGCAGAGCGCAGAGGTCAGGGCCGTCCACCCGGGGGGCCGGAGACGACAGTGGCGCGGGGGCCGACCAGCGGGTCGGCCGGTGCGCGCCGGACGAGGGCAGATGTGCGCGAATGGTGTGACAACGGTCATAGCGGTCGGTCAGAATCGGTCTGTCGGTCAGAATCGGTCTAGGTCTCCCGGGACCGGAGCATCGGCGACCGGCAGGCCGGCAATCGGGACGAACCCGCGGGCCCCGCTGACGCGTCTCGTCGGGCCAAGGCATTGGGTGGTGGCATGACAACTTACATCGTGGTCTTCGGCCTGATCGTGGTCGTCGTCCTGGTGGTCGTCCTGGTGGCCCTGGGGCTGCGGGCCAGCCGGGCCGCCCGCGACGACGACGATGACTGGATGGACAGCGAGGCGCCGCCCCGCGGCGGCTACCGCTCCGGCGGCGGCCCCGAGGAGGCTCCGGCCGACGACGGCTACGGCTACGACGGCGCCTACGAGGACGGCTACGCCCAGGCGGGCGCCGGGCCCGAGCAGGCGCCCCAGGGCGGCTACGACCGCCGCGTCGCGGGCGGGTCCGGTCCCCTCGCCGCGCCGACCCCGGCGTCCCCGCCGCAGGCAGGCGACGCCGACGAGATGGCCGACGACGACTACTGGGCCACCATCACCTTCGACAAGCCCAAGTTCCCCTGGCAGCACGACAAGGAGGAGCAGCCGGAGGTCGACCCGGCCGAGGACCCGCTGCTCGCCCAGGGCCAGCAGAACCAGGCCGCGGGCCCGGGCGCCCCTGCGATGCCCGGCGAGCCGCCCATGATGAACCAGCAGGCGCCGATGGGCGACATGCCCGGCGCCCCCGAGCCCGTCCCGGGCGGACGCGGCACCGGCCCCCAGCAGGTTCCGCAGCAGCCGTCCTCGTTCCCCCCGGCCGCGCACCTGTCGGCCGACCCGGGCGCCACCACCCACCTGTCGGGCGACCCCGGCGCGACCTCGCACCTGCCCGGCGGCGACCCGCAGGCGACCGCGAACGACCCGCTGCCCGCCGACCTCGCGGGCCGCCAGGCCCAGCCGCCCTTCGGCACCGGCCCCCAGGACCAGCTCGCCTACGGCAACGCCGACCAGTCGCCCTTCGGCCCGCCCCCCGGCGGCGGCGCGGACCCGTCGTACGGCTCCGGCGGCCCCGGCGGTCCCGGCGCCGACCAGTCCTCGCCGTACGGGGGCGACCCGCTGGGCGGCGGCCGCCACTCCGCCGCGCCCGGCCCCGCGACCGGCCCGTCGCCGCGTCCCGACGCCTTCGACCGGCCGCTGTCGCCGTCCGGCTCCGGGGCCCAGGGCGGCACCGACGCCCTGGGGCTGCCCCTGGGCCGCACCGACGAGCACCCCATCCGCGGCCTGGGCGACCTCGGCCGCCCGCAGGAGCCCGGCGACCCCGGCGGCTACGGCACGACGCCGCCCGCGCCGCCTCCGGCCGCGTCGCCGTCCGCCTCGCCGCCTCCGGCTCCCTCCGCCCCGGCCCCGTCGGCGCCCGCCGCGCCGTCCGGGGCCTCGTCGGGAGCGGCGTCGGGCGGGGGCGACGACCACAAGCTGCCCACGGTGGACGAGCTGCTGCAGCGCATCCAGAACGAGCGGTCCGCCGGGTCGAGCACCGCTCCGCGTCCGGCGCCGACGGCGTCCCCCGACCCGTCCGGCGGCAGCCCGCTGAACGACCCGCTGAACGACCCGCTCGGCACCAAGAGCTCCTCCTCGTTCGGCTCGTCCACCGGCCCGTGGTCGGCGCCGCCCTCGAGCGGCACGGGCGGCACGGGCGGCTACGGCTCCGGTCAGGGCGGCACCGACGGCTACCCGACGTCGCCCGCCTACGGCGACTCGTCCCGGGGGTACGACGACCCGCTGAACACCGGGCGCGAGCCCTTCGGGTCGTCCTTCCCGGGCCCGGGCGAGCAGCCGTCCTCCGGCGGCTACGGCGACTTCAGCGGCAGCAGCTACGGCGGCGACCCGCTGGGCCTCGACTCGCCCCAGGGAACCGGCGGCACGCCGTCCGGCGGCGGTTTCGGCGACCCGGGCGCCACCCAGGCGTACGGCGGCTACTACAACCAGCAGAACCCGGGGGCACCCCAGCAGGGCGGCCAGGACCAGAGCGGCTCGTACGGCTCCTCCTACCCGGGCGGCCCGCCGCGCGACCCCGACGACTGGGAGAGCCACCGCGACTACCGTCGCTGACGCGCTCCGACGACGCGCCCGTCCGCCCTTCGCAGGGCGGGCGGGCGCGTCGTCGTGTCGGCACCGCGGAGGCCGCGCGTGCACCGGCCGGACCCGTCGGCGCGCCGCATCGGCTCCCCGCCGCGGCGGGGAGTGGCGAGGGCGACATCGACCAGGGCTCACGACAATTGGTATGAAAGGGCGATGAGCGGCGATACTTCCCCTGCGCGCAAGCCCCCGCCGTCCGCCCGCTGGTGGGCTCCGTGGGCGAACCGGCGGCGCCGTCACCCGCTCCGGGAGCCGGACGCGCCGGAGGCGCCGGGCAGCGCCCCGCTGCTGGCGGGCGTGCGCGAGTACCACGGCAGCACGGCGCCCCTGGTGCGGCCGATCATGGCGGAGCTGGCGTTCGAGCAGCGGCCCGAGCACCTGTTCATCACCTGCGTGGACTCGCGGGTGGTGCCCAACATCATCACCGCCAGCGGCCCCGGCGACCTGTTCATCAACCGCAACGTCGGCAACCTGGTGCCGCGGCACGGCTCCCCGACGCCCGACGACTCGGTGGCCGCCACCGTCGAGTACGCCGTCAACGTGCTGGGCATCCGCACCATCACCGTGTGCGGCCACTCCAACTGCGGGGCCATGGCGGCCCTGCTGGCCGGAGGCCGCGAGGTGCGGCACCTGCCGTCCCTGACCCGCTGGCTGCGGCACGGCCGGGACAGCCTGGTCCGCTTCCTGGAGGCCGAGCCCGGCGCCGGGCCGGACGAGCCGCCGCTGACCCGGCTGTGCAAGATCAACGTGATGCAGCAGCTGGACAACCTGCTCACCCATCCCTGGCTGCGCGAGCGGTTCGAGGCCGGCGGCCTGGAACTGGTGGGGCTCTACCTCGACCTGGAGACGGCCCAGGTGCACATGCTGGACCGGACCGCCGGGACGTTCGTCCCCGTGCCGGACGAAGCACCGGACGGGTCGCCCGACGGGGTGCCGGACGGGCGCGCCCTCACCTGAGGCGCGGGCGCGCCCTGGGCCGAGGGACGGGCGGGCCGTGCGACCGGCCGCCGCCCGGTCCCGTCACCGGCCGGCGAGCTCCTTCTCACGGGTCTCGGGACCGCGCGTGTACATCCCGACCGCCCAACGGTGCCGCCGCGCCCGCGAGTTGTGGGCGGGCAGGCGGGGGTCGTCGCTCCGGGTGGCCCGGGCGAAGTCCGCCAGGAAGATCAGTGACGCCAGCAACGTGATGAGCCCGACAGCGATCGCTACGACGAACATCGGCGCTCCTCTCTCGCGGAGGCCGCCTCGCGGACGGCCCCGCCGTCTTCGGCCGATCCCCCGGGATCGGCCGGTACCCGAACAGTAGAGGCGCCGCTCGAAATCATCTGTGTCGTATGACCCGAAGTCGCCGCTGAATCGCCTGCTTCGGCGCGTGTCCGCCCCGCCGTCCGCCTCCGGGCACGGCCCGTCCGCCTCCGAACCGCGGAAGCGGCGGGCGAGCGGGGCGCCATCGAAGCACCGATCGCCGAAGCGCAAGCGGAACCGCAGCGGAACCAGGGGCAGGGGTAACCGCTCCGCTGCAGGCAAAAAGGATGAAGGCGGACGAGTCGGCCTGTAGGCCGGGTTCTGTGCCGCCGCGCAAGCGGCGGTGACGGCCATCCATCTCGGGTCGCCGTTGCCGACGACCTCCAGCGGTCCACCCGCAGGCATCGGACGGGCAGCCCTCGAACGCCTGCGCGGGAAGCGCCGCTTCCCTTCTTGACCTTGCTCCGGGTGGGGTTTACCGAGCCGCCCACGTCACCGTGGGCGCTGGTGAGCTCTTACCTCACCGTTTCACCCTTACCACCGGCGGTGCCGATGGCGGTCTGCTTTCTGTGGCACTGTCCCGCGGGTCACCCCGGGTCGGTGTTACCGACCACCCTGCCCTGTGGAGCCCGGACCTTCCTCGGCGGGGCGCAGGACCCCGACGCGGCCGTCCGGCCGGCTCGTCCGCCGTACGTCAAGCCTATCGGAGCCGGGACGGCGCCTCGACGCGATCGGGGCCGCGCGCCGGGACCGACCGGCCCGGAGGCCGGGCCGGTCGCAGGTGCGTCACAGATGGTGGACGTCGTTGAACGAGCGCAGCGTCGCGGGGCCGTCGTCGTACCAGTCGATCCGGGTCAGCGACGCCACGTCCAGCTGCATCCGGTACATCGCCCGCATGGGGGCGCCGAGCGCGGACACCACCAGCAGCTTGATGGGGGTCACGTGGGTGACGACCAGCACCTTGCGGTGGCGGTGGCGCACCTTGATCTTGTCGAGGGCGGTGCGGACGCGGCGCGCGGTCGCGGTGAAGCTCTCCCCGTTCGGCGGGGCGGCCGACGGGTCGGCCAGCCACGCCTTCAGCTCGCCCGGCCACCGCTCCCCCACCTCGGCGAAGGTGAGCCCCTCCCAGTCGCCGAAGTCGGTCTCGCGCAGGCCCTCCTCGACCCGGACGGGGGCGCCGGTCGCGGCGGCGACCGCGGCGGCGGTGTCGCGGCAGCGGCTCAGCGGCGAGGTGACGATCGCGTCGATCCCCTGGCCGCGCAGGGCCCGCGCCGCCGCCTCGGCCTGGGCGGCGCCGTTGCCGGTCAGCGGGAAGTCGCCGGTGCCCGCGAAGCGCTTCTCCACCGACAGGGCCGTCTCGCCGTGGCGGAGCAGGAGCGTCACGGTGGGGGTGGTGGCGGCGGACGACCAGGCGGGGGCCTCCGCCGGGCCGTCCTCCTCCTCGGGCGGGGCGGCCGTGCCGCGGGACGCGCCGCCGGTGCCGCGGCTCCACTGCTCGCCGCGGGCGGCGGCGTCCATGGCCTCGTTGGCCAGGCGGTCGGCGTGGGCGTTGCGCTCGCGCGGTATCCAGGTGTACTCCACCGACCCCAGGCCCGCGGCGGCCTCCCGGGCCCGCAGCGCCAGCGGCACCAGATCCGGGTGCTTGATCTTCCAGCGGCCGGACATCTGCTCGACGACGAGCTTGGAGTCCATCCGCACCTGGACGCGGGCGGACGGGTCGACGGCGGCGGCGGCGCCCAGCCCGGCGATCAGGCCGCGGTACTCGGCGACGTTGTTGGTGGCGGTGCCGATCGACTCGGCGACCTCGGCCAGCACCTCGCCGGTGAGCGCGTCGCGGACCAGTGCGCCGTACCCGGCGGGCCCGGGGTTGCCCCGGGACCCGCCGTCGGCCTCCACGAGGAGCCTGCGGCCCGGGCGGCCGCCGCTCGCGGGCGCGCTCACAGCCCCGACTCGGGGGTGCGCACGAGGATGCGGCGGCACTCCTCGCAGCGGACCACCTCGTCCGGCGCCGCGGCGCGGATGCGGTTGAGGTCGACGGTGTTGAGCGCCAGGTGGCAGCCCTGGCAGGAGCCCCGGTACAGCTTGGCGGCGCCCACCCCGCCGAACTGGCCGCGCAGCTTCTCGTACAGGCCGAGCAGGTCGGCGGGGATGTCCTTGGCGACGGCGGTGCGCGCGGCGCTGGTGGTGCCGGTCTCCTCGTCGATGCGCTGCCAGGTCTCGTCGCGGCGCCGGACGGCGTCGGCCAGCTCGCTCTCGGCGGCCTGGTGGTCGGCGCGCAGCGCGGCGGCCCGGCGCTCGGCCTCCTCCCGCCGCTCCATGATCTCCAGGACGACCTCCTCCAGGTCGGACTGGCGGCGCTGCAGCGAGGCGATCTCGGCCTGCAGGCCGCTGAGGTCCTTGGCGGAGGAGACCTGGCCGGAGTCCAGTCGCTGCCGGTCGCGTTCGGCCCGCGCCCGGACCTGCTCGACGTCCTGCTCGGCCTTGCGCTGCTCGCGGTCCAGGTCGCCGATCTCGGTCTCCGCGGCGACCACGGCGTCGCGCAGCTCGCGCACGCGGGTCTGCAGGCGCTCGATCTCGGCCAGCTCGGGCAGCGTGCGGCGGCGGTGCGCGAGGCGGTCGAGCGCGGTGTCCAGCTCCTGCAGGTCGATCAGGCGCAGCTGGGCTTGCGGTGCGGCTTTCACTTTGCTCCTTCGTCGTGCAGGCGCCACGCGTCGGTGACGAGCGTGGACACCCGGGTCTCCAGCTTGCGCGCGGCCTCCGCGGCGTCCGGGGCGGCCACGGCGGCGCGCAGGCGGCGTTCGGCGTCGGCCAGCCACGGCCATTCGGTCGCCCAGTGGGCGGCGTCGATCAGCGCCGGGCCGCCGTGTTCGGCGAACTCCGACGCCGGGTGGTGCCGCAGGTCCGCGGTGAGGTAGGCGTCGACGCCGAGGGCGCGGGCGGTGTCGAGCAGGGAGTCGCCCGCGCCGCCGCAGACGGCCACGGTGCCGACGGGGCGGTCGGGGTCGCCCGCGGCCCGCACGCCCCAGGCGGTGGCGGGGAGCCCGGCGGCCACGCGGGCGGTGAAGTCCCGCAGCGGCAGCGGGGCGGGCAGCCGCCCGACGCGGCCGAGCCCGCGGCGGGGGTCGTCGGCGGCGGGGACCATCGGGCGCAGCTCACCGGTCAGGCCGACGGCGCGGGCCAGCGCGTCCGACACGCCCGGGTCGGCCACGTCGGCGTTGGTGTGCGCGGTGAACAGGGCCGTGCCGTTCTTGATCAGGCGGTGGACGAGCCGCCCCTTGGGGGTGGTGGCGGCCACGCCGTGGACCGGCCGCAGCAGCAGCGGGTGGTGGGTGACGAGCAGGTCGGCGCCCCATTCCAGGGCCTCGTCGACGACGGCCGACACGGGGTCGACGGCGAACATCACCCGGCCGACCTCCTGGTCGGGGTCGCCGCAGACCAGTCCGACGGCGTCCCACGACTCGGCCCACGCGGGCGGGTAGATCTCGTCCAGGACCTGGATGACATGGGACAGACGCACGCCCGAAGGCTACCGCCCCGGGCGGCCTCCGGCCGAGCGACGCGGCTCACCCGCGCGGACCGGTCGGCGCACCGGTTATCGTGGAAAGTCCGTGGTCTCGGCGGTACGAGACGGGCCTACTGGGCACTGACCACGTAGGCTCGGACGAACCAGGTTTCTCTCCCACCACTGGAGGTGGCGTGCACGGCCGTAACCGCACGGTCGCCGGTGCGCGGGCAAGCGACGCGCGCCCGGCGCGCGGAGGTTCCGCGAGAGTGGTCACGTGAAGTCGCCGTTCCGCCGCCGGCGCGGGCGCCTGAAGGGCCGTGCCGCCGATCGCGCGCAGGCCAAGGCCAGGCCCAGGCCGGAGCAGCACGAGGTGGTCGACTGGCCCACCGACGGCACCGGCAAGAAGTCGCTGATGGGCGCGATCCGCGGGGACGGCCAGACGGGCGCCGGGTTCGGCGGGGCGATGTTCGAGGACCTCGCCACCGTGTTCGAGGGGTCGCGGCGGGTCAAGGTCGAGGAGCAGGAGCAGCAGAAGCTGCGCCGCCACGACGACCGCCTGCAGGCGGGCGGCGGGCGCGACGACTTGAGCACCGGCAAGATCCGCATCCGGCGCTCCGGCACGGCGCCGGAGGGCGGCGGATCCGCGAACGGCGCCTCCGGCGGTCCGGCGGCGCGGTCCGGGTCGGACGGCGCGGAGCCGTCGGACGGCCCGTCCTCCCCCTGACACCCGATCGAACACCTGTTCGACGGCGGGTTATCGTGGGACGGTGAGCACGTACGTTCCGCCCGGCTGGCCCGCGCAGGTGCACCCGCCGGGCAGCGAGCGCTTCGAGGACACCGCGGTGGCGTGGCTGCTCGAACTCGTGCCGCCCGAGTACCGCCGTCACGGGGTTCTGCGCCGCTACCCGGTCGCGCTGGCCCGCATGGCCCGGCACCACGTGGGCGCGGCCGTGGACGCCGCGCGGGAGGGGTTCCGCACCGCGCGGGTCGAACTGGGCGGCCTGGTGCCGCCGCACGGGGTGGACGCCGTGCTGGACGTCTACCGCGAGGAGGGCGCCCGCATGGCGGCGCTGCTCCGGGCGGTCGAACTGGTGGAGGCGGCGCTGTGCGCCCGGGAGCGTCCCGGCGATCCGCGGTACCGGCGCCCGTTCACGCCGAAGATCTGATCAGCCCTCGTCCTTGCGCGCCAGCACGCGGTAGGTGTTGCCGGGGCCGGGGACGAGCGGCGCCAGGAGCCGGTCGAGCAGCGCGGCGGCGGTCCCCAGCGGCCGCGCGGCCGCCGCGGCGACCGCGGCGGTGGCCCGTGCCGCCGCGCCCGCCC
>NZ_BAABDO010000122.1:0-19003 GCF_039539665.1 Actinomadura keratinilytica | reverse complement strand
ACCGCTCGGCGGTCAGCGCCGGGCGGCCCAGGTAGCCGCGGGCCAGGCCGTCGCCCGCCAGATACAGCTCTCCGGGGGCGCCCACGGGGACCGGACGCAGCGCCGCGTCCAGCACATAGGCGCGCGTGTTGGCGAGGGGGCGGCCGATGGGCGCCGTGCCCTCGGCGTTGCCGTCGTCGTACCAGGCGGTGGCGTAGACGGTGGTCTCGGTCGGGCCGTAGATGTTGGAGATGCGCGCGTCGGGCAGCAGCCGCCGCAGCTCGCGCACCAGCCGGGGCGGCAGCGCCTCGCCCGCCAGCACCACGTCCCCCGCCGACAGGTCCAGGCGGCCCGCGCCGAGCAGCGCCGCCATCGCCGACGGCACACCGCTGACGAGCGATCCGTGCCAGCCGCCGCGTTCGGCGACCTCCAGCAGGTCGCGCACCACCTCCACCTGGCCGCCGACGGTGAGCGGGACGAGCCACTCGAACACCGACACATCGAAGCTCAGCGACGTGGAGAACAGCACGCGGCGCAGCCGCTCGGCGCCGAAGTCGCGTGCCGCCCACGCGCAGAAGTCGACGGCGTTGGCATGGGACACCACGACGCCCTTGGGCCGTCCCGTGGAGCCGGAGGTGTAGATGACGTACGCGGCGTTGCCGGGACGCAGCGGGCGCACCCGGTCGGCATCGGTGACGTCGGCGTCGGAGTACTCAGCCAGGTCCAACGCGTCCAGTTCGACGCGCGGCGCCCCCTCGGGCAGCGTCGTCGCGCTCGTGGTGACCACGCAGGCGGGGGCGGCGTCGTCCAGCATGAACGCGATGCGATCAGCCGGGTAGGCGGGGTCGATCGGCAGGTAGGCGGCCCCGGTCTTGAGCACCGCCAGCGCCGCCACCACAAGATCCACATCACGCGGCAGCGCCAACCCCACCCGGTCCTCCGGGCCGACCCCCGAACCGATCAGATGACGCGCCAACCGGTTCGCCCGCCCGTTCAGCTCCGCATACGTCAGCGTCGCACCGCCATGCGCGACCGCCGCCGCATCGGGCGTGCGGGCGGCCTGCGCCTCCACCAGGTCCGGCACGACGGCGGGCGGCACCGGCACGGCGGTGTCGTTCCACTTCTTGAGCACCAGGGCGCGTTCGGCGGCGTCCACGATCTCCACGTCGCCCAGCCGCGTGGCCGGGTCGACCCGGCCCAGCGCCCGCAGCAGCCGCAGGTACCGCTCCTGGTGGGCGGCGACCTCGCCGGGCGTGTAGAGGGCGGGGTGCGCGTCGAAGTCGACGCGCAGGCCGGCGCCGTCGAAGTTGTCGTAGATGTTGATCGACAGGTCGTCCACCGGTCCGGTGGTGAGGGCGTGCATCCGCCCGGGCAGGCCCGCGAAGTCCAGCCGGTAGTCGAAGGCCATGATGTTGATGACCGGCCCGTGCAGGCGGCGCCGCTCGCCGAGCAGCCGCAGGTCGCGCAGCAGGTCCTCGCGCCGGTAGCGCTGGTGGCGCAGCAGCCGGGCGGCGGTCCGGGAGGTGGTGCGCACCAGCTCCTCGACCGTCATGTCCGGCCGGACGGCCACCCGCAGCGGCAGGATCGTGGCCATCATCGCGGGCGTGGCGAGCGCCAGCTCGGACGCCCGGCCGGCGACCGCCATGCCCAGGATCACCTCGTCGGTCCCGGTCATCCGCGCGACGTACGCGGCGGTCGCGGCGATCGCCAGCGCGGGCGAGGCGGTGCGCAGCCGCCGCGCGCCGGCCGCCAGCGCGGCCGTCTCCTCCGGCGACAGCCGGGCGACGCGGCTGTGGTAGTCGGCGGTCGGTTCGGCCAGGCCGTCGCTCAGGCCGACCGCGAGGGGGCGGTCGGCGAACCGCTCCGTCCAGTAGGCGCGGTCGCGCCGGAAGCGGTCGGACTCGCGGTAGGCGGCCTCCTCGGCCAGCACCTCCCGGTACGAGCCGCGCGGGGCGGGCCGGTACTCCTCGCCGCGGGCCAGCCGGGTGTACAGCTCGGCGGCGCGGCGGCTGATGATCGAGCCGCTGTAGGCGTCCAGGATGACGTGGTGGGCGCGCAGGAACCACCAGTGCAGGCCGGGCGCGAGGCGCAGCAGGGCGGTCACGTACAGCCGGTCGGCGTCCAGCGGCAGCGGCTCGGCCAGGCGGGCGCGCATCCAGGCGCGGGCGGCGGCGCGCGGGTCCGCCGCGCCGCTCAGGTCCACCAGCGGGATCGTCGCCGAGGGGTCCGGGTCGAGGATCTGGCCGGGCTCCCCGCCGCGTTCGGCCAGGCGCACGTGCAGCGCCTCGACCTCGTGCGCGGCGATTCGCGCCACGCGGTCGAGCAATTCGTGGTCGACCGGGCCCTCGATCTCGATGTACTGCGCGATGTGAATCGGCGTATCGGGCGCCAGCTGCTGGGCGTACCAGATCGCCCGCTGCGCCGACGAAAGGGGCACGTACTCAATGGAGGACATCAAGGCAAATGCTTTCCCGGTCGCGGGGGGATTCGATTTTCGCGAAGAGTGACCACCGAACTTCGGGCCGTTTCTCCGTCCCCTTTCCCCGAGTACCGCCCGGCACCCCGTGCACCGAGCGCACCGCCGCGGCCGCGGCCCGGATCAACAGACGGGTGCATGCGGCCGCCACTTCGCCGGCCCGGATGGGGGTCCGCCCTCCGACCTTGTCTACCGCCGAGTAGCGGGCCCACAGTCAACCAGCCCGCGCCGCGCACTGGCAATCCCCCAAAAAGCAGAAGTTGACCGCGGGAAATGCTCACGGCCGTGACAAAAAGGCGGGCCCGCCACCCTGCCCCGCGGCCGCCGGACGCGCGGGATGTGACAAAGGGCGGCAACCGCAAAGGGACGATGCGACTACGTTGCGTTATGATCCCGGGGGTGCCTCGTGGACGATGACGGCGGCGGCGCCGACGGACGGATGCCGCCGCAGCACGGCCTCGATCTCGCCCAGCTCCATCCGGACGCCCGCGATCTTGACCTGGCGGTCCACCCGGCCCAGGTACTGCAGCACGGGCCGGTCCCGTCCGCCCTCCCCCGGCGGCAGCAGCCTGACCGCGTCGCCGGTGCGGTAGAGCCGTCCGCCCGGCTCGAACGGGTCGCGGTAGAACGCGGCGCGAGTGCGTTCGGGGTCGCCCAGGTAGCCGCGTCCCACGCAGATGCCGCCGACGAACAGCTCGCCGGTCTCGCCGATGTCGCAGGCGCTCCACGAGCCGTCCTCCTCCCCGTCCTCGGGCGAAGGGGCGCGCAGCACATACAGCCGCGTGTTGACGATCGGTGTGCCGATGGGCAGGCGCAGCAGGTCCAGATCGCCTTCGGTCACGGTGTGGTGGGTGACGTCGTCGGAGCACTCGGTGGGGCCGTAGGCGTTGAGCAGCCGCGCCTGCGGCATCGCGGCCAGCCAGCGGCGCGCCAGCTCGGCGGGCAGCTCCTCGCCGGTGGCGATCATCCAGCGCAGCCCGGCCAGCGCGCCGGCCTGGCCGGGCGCGGCCGCCAGGTCGTCCAGCAGGTGCCGGACCATGGTCGGCACCAGCTCCACCACCGTGATGGCGCGGCGCCGCACGGCCTGCGCGAACGCGACCGGGTCGTGCGCGGTCGCGTCGTCGACCACCTCCACCCGGCCGCCCACCAGCAGCGGGCACAGCATCTGCCAGACCGAGATGTCGAAGCCGAGCGGGGCGGTCTGGGCCACCGCGTCGGCCCCGGTCAGCTCCAGGTCGACGATCTTGGCGTACAGGTGGTTGATCATGCCGCGGTGCTCGACGACCGCGCCCTTGGGGCGGCCGGTCGAGCCCGAGGTGAACAGCACGTACCGGGGCTGGTCCAGCGACTCCAGCCGGGCGGGGCCCGTCCACTGCGGGCATCCGGCCGCCTCGCCCGCCCGCACGATGCGGCAGCCCGCCGCGCGCGCCCCCTCGGCCAGCGCCGAGTCCTCCGCCGAGGCGTCGTCGGCTGCCAGCAGCAGGCCGGCCCCGGCCTGGGTCAGGACGTCGCGGACGCGGGCGGCGGGCCAGGCCGCGTCGGCGGGCACGTACAGCGCGCCGACCAGCTCGATCGCCAGGAACGCGGCCACCACGGCGGCGCACCGCTCCCCGCCGACGCCCACGACCGTGCCCGGCCCGGCGCCCGAGCGCTCCAGCAGGGTCGCCAGGCGGCGCGCCTCGGCGGCCAGCTCGGCGTAGCTCAGCGCGCGGTCGCGGTCGCGCACGGCGGGCCGGTCGCGTTCGGCCGCGATCCGCTCGACCCGCGCGATGACGGGTTCGTCCAGGTCGACGGCGTGCTCGCGGGTCATCCCGTGCCGGTCGGCCAGCCGCCGGGCGCGGGCGATCTCGGTCTCCGGCAGCGGCGGGACGGGCAGTTCGTCCAGGGTGAGCAGCCGGTCGACGGCCCGTCCGCGAACACTCATGATCACTCTCCGTGAGGTCCAACATCGTCCCCGTCATCGGCGGAAAACCGCCGCGGCGTCAGCTTATGGCGCCTTCCGGGAAGATTCCCGCTTTCCACACTACCCGCGGGTAAGCAGGGGGTTGCGGGGCGACATGCCCGAAGGTACGGTGATGATCCGCCATGGGACTCTTCGTCTCGGGCGCGGATTCGGGGGGAACTCGGGAAGCGCACGGAAAGCCATTCGCGGAGAATTCGGCACGGTTCCGGGGCCTCCACCGAACCGCCAATTGATATTTGTTCGAGGGTGGCAGCGTGCCCATCATCAGCTCGCCGCAGGACTTCAATGTCGAGGATCTCTACGTGGACCTCCGGCCGGTGCTCGGCTGTCCCCTCTACCTCAAGTGCGAGGGCTTCAATTTCGCCGGGTCGGTCAAGCTGAAGGCGGCCGCCCAGATGATCGACGCGGCGGAGCGGGACGGCTCGCTGACGCCCGACTCGATCCTGGTGGAGTCGTCCTCGGGCAACCTGGGGGTGGCGCTCAGCATCATCGCCGCCGCCCGCGGCCGCCGGTTCGTCTGCGTCACCGACCCGCGCTGCAACCCCGCCACCATGCGGCTCATGCGGGCGCTCGGCGCCGAGGTCCGGGTCGTGTCCCGCCCCGACGCGGCCGGCGGCTACCTGGCCAGCCGCATCGCCTACGTACGGGAGCTGTGCGCGTCCGACGACCGCTACCTGTGGCTCAACCAGTACGCCAACCCCAACAACTGGCTCGCGCACTACCGCGGCACCGCGCCCGCCATCGACCGCGGCTTCCCCGGCCTGGAGGTGCTGTTCGTCGGCGCGGGCACCACCGGCACCCTGATGGGCTGCGCCCGCTACTTCCGCGAGCGGGGGCGCCCGGTCACGATCGTGGCGGTGGACGCGGTCGGCTCGGTCACCTTCGGCGGCGTCCCCGGACGGCGGCTCGTCCCCGGCCTGGGCACCAGCTGCCGCCCCGCGCTGGTGGACGAGTCCTACATCGACGACGTGGTGTACGTGCCCGAGGCCGACACCATCCGCACCGTGCACCGGCTGTCGGCGCACGGCTTCCTGTTCGGCGGCTCCACCGGCACCGTGGTGTCGGGCGCCGAGCGGTGGCTGGCCGCCAAGTACCCCGGGGCCGACCCGGTCGCCGTCGCGATCGCACCCGACCTGGGCGAACGCTACCTGGACTCGCTGTACGAGGAGAGCTGGCTGCGCCGCCACTTCCCCGACCTGGTGCCCGAGCTGTTCCCCGGCGCCGAGCCCGACCCGCTGTCCGAGCCGACGGTGGAGGCGCCCGCCGAGGAGCCCGCGGCCGCGCCCGCCGGCGACGCGGCCCGGGAGCTGACCGCCGTTACCGACCTCACCGATCTCACCGACCCGCGACGGAGCCGCCCATGAACCAGCCCCCCTCCTTCGCCGTGATCTCCGGCGACCAGGTGAAGGACGCACTCGACGGCCGCGAGCGGCGGGTCGTCGAGACCGTCGAGGCCGCCTACCGGCGGCACGGCGAGGGCGGCACGGTCAACCCCGACTCCTACTTCCTGCGCTTCCCCGACCGGCCGGCCGACCGGATCATCGCGCTGCCCGCCTCGCTCGGCCACGTGCACGGCGTCAAGTGGATCTCCAGCTTCCCGGAGAACGTCGCGGCCGGGCTGCCCCGCGCGTCCGCCGTGCTGATCCTCAACGACGCCGAGACCGGCTACCCGTTCGCCTGCCTGGAGAGCTCGATCATCAGCGCGGCCCGCACCGCCGCGTCCGCCGCCCTGGCGGCGACCCGGCTCGCCGACGCGCGCGGCGTCCGCCCCCGCCGCGCCGGGTTCGTCGGCGCCGGGCTGATCGCCCGCTACATCCACACCTACCTGCGCGCCGCCGGGTTCGCCTTCGACGAGGTCGGCGTGCACGACCTGGCCGCCGCGCACGCCGAGGGCTTCAGCGGCTACCTGCGGCGCGCCGGCGAGACCGCCGTGACCGTGCACGATAAGGCCGAGGACCTCATCCGCTCCTGCGA
The DNA here is from genome assembly GCF_039539665.1 of Actinomadura keratinilytica. Taxonomy (NCBI): domain Bacteria; kingdom Bacillati; phylum Actinomycetota; class Actinomycetes; order Streptosporangiales; family Thermomonosporaceae; genus Actinomadura; species Actinomadura keratinilytica. The sequence continues at coordinate 12,611 of NZ_BAABDO010000122.1, read as the reverse complement.
CCTGGTGGTCTTCGCGACCGTGGCGGGCGAGCCGCACGTCGCCGACCCCGGCTGGTTCGCGCACGCGCCGCTGGTGCTGCACATCTCGCTGCGCGACCTGTCCCCCGAGATCATCCTGGCGTCCTGGAACGTCCTGGACGACGTCGACCACTGCCTGAAGGCCGGCACCTCCCCGCACCTGACCGAGCAGCGCGTCGGGCACCGCGACTTCGTCGCCGGGACGCTGTACGACGTGCTGACCGGCGCCCTCGTCCCGCCCGCCGACCGGCCCGTGGTCTTCTCCCCGTTCGGCCTGGGCGTGCTCGACCTGGCCGTGGGGCTGCACGTGTACGAGCACGTCGCCGCCGCGGGCGGGCTGCACACCGTCCCCGGCTTCTTCCACGAACTCGACCGCTACAGCTGAATTGCCCGGCTCGTGGCGGGCATGGGCCGTGCATGACCGAACCACGCGGCGACGTCCAGGAACTGTCCGACTTCGAGCTGGCGGTGTACGAGGCGGTCGCCGAGATCGACACCGACGGCGGGGCGGCCGACCTCGCCGGGCTGATCCGGCAGCTCGGCCGGCCCGAGGAGGACGTCCGCGCGGCGCTGGCGCACCTGCTGGCCGTGGACCATCTGCGCACGTGCGGCACGGGCTTCGTGCTGGGGCCGCACGACTGGTCCCCGTGAGGCGCGTCCGATCAGGAGTGGCCGCTGACGGGGTGCGGCCGGTAGGGGGTCTCCAGGCGGGTCTTCTCGTCGTCGGTGAGCGTCAGCTCGGTGGCGGCGACCGCCTCGGCCAGGTGGGCCTCCTTGCTCGCGCCGATGATCGGCGACACCACCCCGGGCCGGTCGAGCAGCCAGGCGAGGGCGACCTGCGCCATCGACACGCCGCGCTCGCCGGCGACCTCCCGCACCGCGTCCACGATGTCGAAGTCGCTGTCGCCGGTGTAGAGGCTGTCGGCGTACCGGTCGGTGCGCGACCGCTTCGTGTGGCGGCCGCCGTCGCGGTCGCGGGTGCCGGCCAGCAGGCCGCGGGCCAGCGGGCTCCACGGCGTGACGCCCACCCCCTGGTCGAGGCAGAACGGGATCATCTCCCGCTCCTCCTCCCGGTAGACCAGGTTGTAGTGGTTCTGCATGGACACGAACCGGGTCCAGCCGTTGAGCCGCGCGACGTACTGGGCCTTGGCGAACTGCCAGGCGAACATGCTGGACGCGCCGATGTAGCGGGCCTTGCCCGCCCGCACGACGTCGTGGAGCGCCTCCATCGTCTCCTCGATGGGCGTCTCGTAGTCCCAGCGGTGGATGATGTACAGGTCCACGAAGTCGGTGCCGAGCCGCCGCAGCGACGCGTCGATCCCGTCCATGATGTGCTTGCGCGACAGGCCCCGGTCGTTGGGCCCGGAGCCCATCGGGTGGTAGACCTTGGTGGCGAGCACGTAGTCGTCGCGGCGGGCGAAGTACTTGCGCAGCAGCCGCCCGGTGATCTCCTCGCTGGCGCCCTCGCCGTACATGTCGGCGGTGTCGAAGAAGGTGACGCCCGCCTCGACCGCCGCCCGCACGATCGGCGCCGCCGCGTCCTCGTCCACCGCCCAGGGCCGCGTCTCGCTCACGCCGAACGTCATCATGCCCAGGCAGATCCGCGACACCTTCAGCCCGCTGCCGCCCAGCCGCACGTACTCCACTGCACCGGCCCCCGCGTGTACGACGATCTCTTTTCAAGATCGTACACGCGGGTGTCAGAACAGCTCTGACGTGTCCAGTTCGAAGGCGAACGGCTCCGGCAGCGCCAGCGGCCTGCCGAACGGCACGCGCACGTCGGCGACGTAGTCGTCGTCCTTGGGCTCGCTGAACACTGTGACCGTCTTCTTCTCCCGGTCCACCAGCAGGTACAGCGGGATCCCGGCGCGGGCGCAGCAGTGCCGCTTGGCCCCTCGGTCGGGCTCTGGCCGCGAGGAGGTCACCTCCACCACCGCACCGGCCGCCGCTCGGAGTGACGAGGCCCTTGTTGGCCCAGAAGACGAACTCGGTGCGGCTCTTCCGGATGACCTGTCGGACGATCATGAAGATGTTCATGTCATGTCCGCCGCCGGGGGGTGGTGTCACGACGATCTCTCCGTCGATCAGCTCTGCTCGGAAACCCTCGGGGGTGTCGAGAGTGAGGAAACCTTCGAGGAGGGTGTCCTCATGCGTCTGTGGTCATGAGCCATGACGGTCATGCCCTGCTCCCTTCCTCGTCGCCGAGATCGCAGTAGCAGAGCGCCATTTTTCGTGTGCGAATCGTGACGGACAATCCTTCACCTCCAGCCTACGGGCCCGGACTGGCGCGAACCCACAACCGTGCGACAGGATGTCGTTACCAAGCGGTCGTTTGGTTGGGAGGTTGGGAGATGGGGTCGGCCGTCGGGACCGAGGAGCAGCGGGAGCTGCGGGAGCTGCGGGAGCTGCGGGAGACGCTGCGGCGGTTCTTCGCCGACAAGTCGCCGAGCGCGCAGGTGCGGCGGCTGATGGCGACGGACGAGGGGTACGACCCGAAGGTCTGGGCGCAGATGGCCGAGCAGCTGGGGCTGCAGGGCCTGGCGATCCCCGAGGAGTACGGCGGGGCCGGGTTCGGGATGCGGGAGCTGGCCGTCGTCATGGAGGAGATGGGGCGGGCGCTGGTGTGCGCGCCGTTCCTGTCCTCGGTGGTGCTGGCCGGGTACGCGCTGCTGCACTCCGGGGACGAGGACGCCGCGCGCCGGCTGCTGCCGGGCATCGCCGACGGGAGCGCGCTCGCCGCGCTGGCGTGGATGGAGGACGAGCGGTGGGACGTCCGGCACGTGGAGATGGCCGCCCGGCCCGCCGGGGACGGCTGGGTGCTCGACGGCGTCAAGACCTACGTGCTGGACGGCCATGTCGCCGACCTGGTCCTGGTGGTGGCGCGCCGGGAGGGGCGGCCCGCGCTGTTCGCCGTGCGCGGCGGCGCGGACGGGCTCACCCGGGTGCCCCTGCCCACGCTGGACCAGACGCGGAAGATGGCGCGTCTGGAGTTCGACGGCGTGCGGGCCCGGCCGGTCGGGGCCTACGACCCGCGCGTCCTGGACATGGCGGCGGTGGCGCTGGCGGCCGAGCAGCTCGGCGGCGCGCAGCGGACGCTGGAGATGACGGTCGAGTACGTCAAGGTGCGCCGCCAGTTCGGCAGGCCGATCGGCGGCTTCCAGGCGGTCAAGCACCGGTGCGCGGACATGTTCGTGCTGGTGGAGTCGGCCCGGTCGGCGGTGCTGCACGCGGCGGACACCGCCGACGGCGACCCGGAGGGGCTGCCCGCGGCCGCCGCGCTGGCCAAGGCGTACTGCTCGGAGGCGTTCTTCCACGTCGCCGCCGAGGCCGTCCAGCTCCACGGCGGCATCGGCTTCACCTGGGAGCACGACGCGCACCTGTACTTCAAGCGGGCGAAGGCGTCGCAGGAGCTGCTCGGGTCCCCGGCGGCGCACCGGGCCCGGCTGGCCCGGCTCGCCGGGATCACGGGTGCAGCGGCAGGCCCTTGAGCATCTTGTCCAGGGGGTTCTTCTTGTCGTACAGGGCCAGGCCGACCAGCGGCATCTCCTCGGCGGTGACGGCGCGGACGGTGGCGCGGTTGTCGTCGTCGTTGCCGGTCTTGAACATGTCCTCGATGTAGACGGCCGTGCTCGTCCCGCGGGCCAGGGCGCGGGCGTGGACGCGGGCGAGGTCCTCGGCGCTGCCCGCGTAGACCAGCACGGGCTGGCGGAACGTCGGCAGGTAGCGGTCGCCCGAGGCGTTCTCGTAGGGCTCGCCGATCAGGTCCGGGTGCCCGGCGGCGACCGCGCCGGCCAGGAAGGCGGTGACGTTCATCCGCTGCCAGGCGGCCAGGTCGTCCCGCACCACGATGGCGATCTTGGTGTCGAAGCGCATGCGGGCCATGCTGGCCGGGGGCGGATCCGGCCGTCTTGTACGCTCGTGCGCGTGAGCGGCGAGTGGACCCGCTACTGGCGCGCCGGGGACCGGCCGCTGGAGGCCATGCACGCCCGCTTCGAGCGGCGCTCCTACCACCGGCACAGCCACGAGACGTACTCCTTCGGCGTCACCGAGGAGGGGCAGCAGGCGTTCCGGTGCCGGGGCGCGGCGCACACCAGCGCGGCCGGGATGGTCATGGCGTTCAACCCCGACGACCCGCACGACGGCGGGCCCGCCGACCGGACCGGGTTCACCTACCGGATCGTCCACCTGGGGCCCGAGCTGGTGGAGGACGTGCTCGCCGACATCGCCGGGCGCCCGGCCGGACTGCCGCTGTTCGCCGCTCCCGTGGTGGAAGATCCGCTGCTGGCGCGCGACCTGCGCGTCCTGCACCGCGCGCTGCTCGGCGACGCGACGCGGCTGCGCCGGGACGAGCTGCTGACCCGCGCCGTGGCGTCGATGGTGCGCCGCGCCGCCGCCCGCCCGGGCCGGGTGTCCGCGCCCGTCCTGCCGCGGGGCGAGGCGGTGCTGGTCGAACGGGCCCGGGGGCGGCTGCACGACGGCCTTGCGGACGACATCTCCGCCGACGAGCTGGCCCGCGAGGCCGGATGCAGCCGTTTCGCGCTGTACCGGGCGTTCCGGCGGGCGTACGGGATGGGCCCCAGCGACTACCAGCGCCAGCTGCGGCTGCGGGCCGCCCGCCGCCGCATCGCCCGGGGCGAGCCGATCGCCGAGGTCGCCGCGGGCACCGGCTTCGCCGACCAGAGCCACCTGACCCGCTGGTTCGTGCGCTGCTACGGCGTCACCCCGGCCGCCTACCGCCGCGCCGTCCGGTGACGCGGCGTTTGCGGCAGAATGCGGGGCGAAGCGACGGTGAGGAGTGATCGTGGCGGGACGGGCCAGCGGCAGCATCTTCGGGCTGGCGTACGGGGACGCGCTGGGCAAGCCGACCGAGTTCCTCGACATGCGGCGGATCGAGAAGCGGTACGGGCCCGGCGGGCCGCGCGAGCCGGAGGGCGATCCGGCGCTGGTGACCGATGACACGCAGATGGGCCTCGCGGTGGGCGAGGGGCTGCTCGACGCGCTGGACGACCCGCCGTTCACGCCCGATCTGATCACGCCGATCTGGCGGCGCCGGTTCATCGACTGGGCGCGCAGCCCCGACAACAACCGGGCGCCGGGCACCACCTGTTTGCAGGCCATCGGAGAGCTGGCCAGGGGGCGCCCGTGGACGGAGGCGACCATCGTCGGCTCCAAGGGCTGCGGCGCGAACATGCGCGTCACGCCGCTGGGGCTGGCGCCGGGGCTGACGGACGAGCAGCGGTCGGGGGCGGCGCAGCTGCAGGCGGCGCTCACCCACGGCCATCCCACGGGGCTGGCGGCCAGCGAGCTGACGGCGTATGCGGTGTGGTGGCTGCGGGAGGGGCTGGTGGCTCCCGAGGAGCTGCCGCGCGCGCTGCGCGAACGCTGCCACGCGCAGCGCACCAACTACCACGAGCGGTGGCTGGGCGGGCTGTGGCGGCGGTCCGGCGCGCCCACCCCGCAGGAGTTCATCGCGCGGGGCTGGGACGAATGCCTGGCGGCGCTCGACCGCCTGGAGGCGGCGCTCGCCGCGGCCGACCGCGACGCCGACCCGTGCGCGGTGACCGGCGGCGGCTGGATCGCCGAGGAGGCGCTGGCCACGGCGCTGCTGTGCTTCCTGCTGTTCCCGGACGACCCGGTGGCGGCCATCCGGCGCGGCGCGGCCAGCTCGGGCGACTCCGACTCGATCGCGTGCCTGGCGGGGGCGTTCGCGGGCGCCCACCTGGGCATGGACGCCTGGCCCGCCGACTGGGCGACGCGGATCGAGTACGCCGACCGGCTGGCGCGCCTCGGCCGGGCGTGGGACTGACCCGCCCGGAGCGGGTCGCTCCGGGCGGGTCGCCTGGTGCGGGTCACCCGGACGCCGACCAGCCGCTCCACGCGTCGATCGTGACGGCGATGACGGGCCCCTCGGGCGGGCGCCAGCGGTACTGGGCGTAGCGGTCGCACAGCAGGGCGATCGGCCCGGCCATCCGCGCGTCGTCCTCGATGACGCGGGCGTGGCCGTCCGCGCGCACCCACCACAGGCGCTCCCAGTCGTCGTCGTAGTGGTCGGCCAGCACCGACACGTGCGGGTTGGCGCGGATGTTGGCCAGGCGGCGCAGGTCGCGGGTCCGCTTGGGCTTGTGGTCGACGGCGGTGTAGAGGACGCCCCGGCGCACGGCGAAGGTCACCGGCACCAGGTGCGGGCGACCGTGCTCGTCCACGGTGGCCAGCCGGGCGACCGGGGCCGAGGTGAGCCGCGCCCAGGCGGCGTCCTGCGTGAGCCTGGGCATACCCGCAGCCTGCCACGGACGCCGTCCGCGGCCCAGGGCGGGCACGGGGTCAGTCGCGGAACCGCGGGGGGCGCAGGCCGCGCTCGGTGACCTTGGCCAGCTCCTCCTCGGTCAGGATGCGCGGCTCGCCGATCATCTTGGCCCGCACGTACACGCCGCACAGCCACTCCAGCAGCCGGGCGTTCTCGTACGCCTCGTCCAGGTCGCGGCCCAACGTGACGCCGCCGTGGTTGCCCATCAGCGCGGCCCGCCGGTCGCCTTCCAGGGCCTTGCGCACGTTGGCGGCGAGTTCGGGGGTGCCGTAGGTGGCGTACTCGGCGACCCGCACCACCCCGCCGAGCAGCAGCGTCGTGTAGTGGATGGCGGGCAGCTCGGTCATGGTGCTGGCGACCACGGCCCCGTAGGTGGAGTGGGTGTGCACGACCGCCGAGGCGCCGGACGCCTCGTAGATCGCCAGGTGCATGGGCGTCTCGGAGGACGGCGCCCGCTCCCCTTCCACGACCTGCCCCGACATGTCCAGCACCGGGCAGTCCTCCGGCGCCATCCGGTCGAGCATCATCCCGCCGGGGGTGACCGCCACCAGGTCGCCGACGCGCACGCTGATGTTGCCGGAGGACCCGGTCACCAACCCCGTCTCGGCCAGCTGCCGGCCGATCCGGCACACCTCGGCGCGTTCGTCCGCGAGCAACATTGCAATCTCCTTCACCTTTACCGGCTGCCACGCCGTACGCTATGGCTTTGCCGATCCGCGGGATCGCCGGTCAAGACCGCGGTCAACGCGCCGGAGGCCGTCGGCGCCGGGCCGGGCGCGGCGCCGGGGATCGGTTCCGTCCTGACAGCCCCGCGCGCCGCGGCCGGGCGGGGGCGGGCTAGATGCGGCGGTCGCGGTCCTTCCAGTACGGGTCGCGCAGGACGCGCTTGTAGAGCTTGCCGGTCGGGGTGCGGGGCATGGCGTCGACGAAGTCGACCGAGCGGGGCGCCTTGTAACCGGCGAGCGCGGCGCGGCAGTGCGCGATCAGCTCGGCGGCCAGCGCGTCGGACGGCGCGTACCCGTCGGCCGGCTCCACGGCGGCCTTGACCTGCTCGCCGAACTCCTCGTCGGGCACCCCGAACACGGCCACGTCGCGCACCGCCGGATGGGTGATCAGCACGCCCTCGATCTCGGCGGGGTAGATGTTGACACCGCCGCTGATGATCATGTCGATGGCGCGGTCGGCGAGGTAGAGGTAGCCGTCCTCGTCCAGGTAGCCGATGTCACCGGTGGTGAACAGGCCGTCGGGGCGGTGGATGGAGCGCGTCTTGTCCCGGTCGCCCCAGTACTCCACGTCGTCGCCGCTGGTGTAGCGGAACCACAGCGTGCCCGGTTCGCCGGGCGCGGCGGGCGTGCCGTCGTCGCGCAGCACCCGCAGCTCGGTGGTGGGCAGCGGGCGGCCCACGCTGCCCGGCCGCTCCAGCCACTCCGCCGAGCTGATCACCGAGTTCACCGACGCCTCGGTCGAGCCGTAGTACTCGTACACGATCGGCCCCAGCCACTCGATCATGCGGCGCTTGATCTGCGGGGAGCAGGGCGCGGCGCCGTGCCAGACGGCCTGCAGGCTGGAGCCGTCGAACGCGGCGCGGACGGCCTCGTCCAGGCGCAGCAGCCGGACGAACTGGGTCGGCACCAGGTGCACGTGGGTGATCGCGTGCTCGTCGATCAGCCGCAGCGTCTCGGCCGGGTCGAAGCGGCGCCGCATCACCACCGGGCGGCCGCGCAGCAGGAAGACGTGCGAGAACAGCCACTGCGCGGAGTGGTAGACGGGCCCGACCAGCAGCGACCGGCCGCCCTCGGGGATGCGCAGGATCCCGGCGAAGGTGTCGCCGATGAGCACGGCGGTGTCCAGCGGCGCCCCGGCGGTGACGAGCTTGCGGGTGACGCCCTTGGGCCGTCCGGTGGTGCCGGAGGTGTACATCATCGGGTAGCCCATGACCTGGCCGGCGGGCTCCCCGTCCGGCCCGCCGGCCAGGAACTCCTCGTACGGCGCGAACCCGGGGACGTCGCCGCCGACCGCGATGCGGGCGGCCAGGTCCAGGCCGTCCGCGGCCCCGGCGGCGACGTCGCCGAAGGCGGCCTCGCTGAACAGCGCCTTCGCCCCCGAGTCGGTGAGCACGTAGCGCAGCTCCCCGGCCGTCCAGTGCCAGTTGACCAGCACGTAGCGCAGGCCGACGTGCCCGGCGGCGCACATCAGCTCGAAGTACTCGCGGCGGTTGCCGGAGTGGAGGGCGATCGTGTCGCCGGTGCGCAGCCCCAGTGCGCGCAGGGCGTTGGCGAGGCGGTCGGTCCGGGCGTTCAGCTCGGCCCAGGACGTGGCGCCCCGCTCATCGGTCAGCGCGGCCTGGTCGGGACGGGATTCGGCGTAGGGACGCAGCAGCTCGGCCATGGCGACCTCCCGGCGGCTGGACAACGGCTCCAGAACCGGACTCTAGTCCTCCATGTGACCGGCGTCACGCGGCGAAGCGGCGGGCGGGGCGGCGGGCGGGCAAGGGAACGGCCCGGTGACGCGACCGCGCCGCCGCGTCACCGGGCCGTTCGGGAAACTTAGACCCCGCCGGTATCCCGACGGTTTCTCCCTTATTAAGAAGTACGCACCAAATCGATGCCCTTCGTCCCACTCCCCCGGCCGCCGAGCACCGCCTCGGCCGCGCCGACGAGCTGGGCGAGCCGGAACACCTCGGTGCGGTGGAACGGCGGGGCGTCCTTGCGCGCCACCACCAGCACCCACGCACCGTCCTCCGGCCCGCCGATCGGGCAGATCGCGTACTGGGTGCCGTCGGGGGCGGTGAAGGCGCGCGGCCGCAGCGGCGCCAGGTCCGGCAGCTCCGGCTCCGGCCCGGCGGCCAGGCTGCAGTGCACCAGGGCGTGCCCGTCCGGACCGCCCTCGGCCAGCCCCGCCCAGTCGGCGCTGAGCAGGCCCGGCACGGCGTCGGCCAACGTCAGCGGCCCCCGCTCGGGCGCGGCGGCCAGCTGCCCGATCAGCGCCGCGTCCGGAAAGGCGCCCTGCGGCTCCACGGTCGGCCAGATGCCGACCGCCTGCACGCCCGGCACCGATCCGAGCCCGTCGAGCAGGCGTTCGAACCCCGCCCCCGCGGGCCACATGACGGTGAAGTCGTCCAGGGCCCGCCCGCCGTCGCGTTCCAGGACGGCCATCTGCACCACGTCGGCGCCCGCGGCCCCCAGCATCCGCGCCACCCTGCCCAGCGAGCCGGGACGGTCCGGCAACCGGACGCGAATCCGCAGCAACATGGCCCACCTCCTGTGCTCGAACGGTTCGGTTCAGGTTGCGAGAGCCGCGTTTCGGATCTGTTACCGCCGCATGTCGAACCCGACAAACAGGCGGAGGTAGGGCAAACCTACGACGAGGCGGGTCAACGAAAAGTCCCGGGAAGGTCAACGGCGGACCTACCCTCGCCCCCGGCGGCCCGTTAGGGTTACTGCACGTGTCGAGCGCTCCGGATCCCCGAGTTGACGAGGTCTCCGCCGAGACCGCCGACGAGACCGCCGACGAGGCCGACGCGCGCCCGCCCGCGGGGGCCGCCGAGTCCACCGGGGCCGCCGAGTCCACCGAAGCCGCCCAGGCCGACGCGGCCGGCACCGAGGGCGACGCGCTCGCCGGGATCCGCGACGCGCTGGCCGCCCTGGCCGCGCGGCTCGACCGCGAGCACGAGCGGGCCGCGCACCGCGAGGCCGTGATCGACCGCCTGCACGAGGAGAACGAGCGGCTCCGCCGCGGCGAGCTGCAGGCGGCCCTCGAACCGCTGCGCGCCGCGCTGTACCGGCTGCACGACCAGGCCCGCCGCGAGGCCCGCCGCTGGTCCGAGCCCGACCCGCCCGAACCGGCGCACGCCGCCGCGCTGCTGGAGGCGGTGGCCGACGAGATCGCCGACGCGCTGGCCCGGTCGGGCGTGGAGCGCTACACCGCCCGGCCCGGCGAGCCGTTCGACGCGGTGCGGCACCGCCCGGTGGCGGTCGAGCGGGTCGCCGACCCGGCGCTGGCGGGCACCGTGCTGTGGGCGCGCTCGGACGGGTTCGAGCAGGCCGGACGGGTGGTCCGCAAGGCCGAGGTGTGCGTCGCCAAGCCCGCCGCGGGCCCGTCCGCCGACCCCGCCGATGACGCGGCCGCGGCCGCCGGACGCGCCGCCGGCACGGCCGCGAGGCCGGATCCGGCCTCCGCCGCCGATCCAACGAGTGGGCAAAGTCACCCACGCGAGGCCGGGAGGAGCGAGACGATGTCGGCAACGGCGTCGACGTCGTCGACCGCATCGGCAACGCCCTCCGCGTCCAGCGCCCGCCGCGCCACCGCGGGCGGCGCGCCCGGACCAGGTAGCGATAGGTGAAGGGGACATGGCCGTCTACGGGATCGACCTGGGAACCACCTACTCCTGCATCGCCTGCATCGACGACGTGGGGCGACCCACGGTCCTGCGCAACCTGGAGGGCACCGACACCACGCCGTCGGTGGTGTACTTCGAGAGCGGCGACAACGTGATCGTCGGCGCCACCGCCAAGGACACCGCGGTGCTCGAACCGGAGAACGTGGTCAGCCTGATCAAGCGGGACATGGGCCGCGACGTGACGCGCACCATCCACGGGTTCGAGTACACCCCCGAGGAGCTGAGCGCGTTCATCCTGCTCAAACTGGCCACCGACGCGCGCACCAGCACCGGCGAGGAGGCGCGCGACGTGGTGATCACGGTGCCCGCCTACTTCGGCGCGGCCGAGCGCGACGCCACCCGCAAGGCCGGGCGGATCGCCGGGCTGAACGTCATCGACATCGTGTCCGAGCCGATCGCCGCGGCCGTCACCTACGGGGTGCTCAACCCCGACACCGACCGCACCATCCTGGTGTACGACCTGGGCGGCGGCACGTTCGACACCACCGTGATCGCGCTGCGCGGCGGGCACATCGAGGTGGTGTGCACCGACGGCGACCACGAGCTCGGCGGCGCCGACTGGGACGCCCGGCTGGTGGAGTACCTGGCCGAGCGGTTCCGCGCCGAGCACCCGGACGCGTCCGACCCGCTGGACGACCGGCAGACCGAGCAGCAGCTGCGCCGCGACGCCGAGGACGCCAAGAAGGCGCTGAGCACCCGCACCTCCCACACCGTCCGGGTGATGCACGACGGGCGGGTCGCCGCGATCGAGGTGACCCGGGAGAAGCTGGAGGAGCTCACCAAGGACCTGCTCGACCGCACCATCGAGATCACCGGGCGGACGCTGGCCACCGCCGCCGACAAGGGCGTGCGCGACTACGACGACCTGGTGCTGGTGGGCGGCTCCACCAAGATGCCGGTGGTGGCGGCGCGGCTGGAGACCGAGCTGGGCCTGACGCCCCGGCTGCAGGACCCCGACCTGGCGGTGGCCAAGGGCGCCGCGCTGTACGCGTTCGAGGAGACCTACCGGCGGCTGGTCGCCGAGGGCGCGGCCGACCGCGCCGAGGAGATGGCCAACCGCGCGGGCCTGACCACCGAGCAGCGGCGGCAGATCGCCGGCCGGCAGATCAAGACGGTCGCCTCGCACGCGTTCGGCATCGTGGTGGTGGACCGCGAGACCGGCGCCGAGCACGTCGCGCACCTGGTGCACGCCAACGACGAGCTGCCCGCGGCCAAGACCGAGGACTTCTTCACCGTCCACGACGACCAGACCGCCGCCGACATCCGGGTGATGGAGCAGGCGGGCAGCGTGGAGTCGGCCGAGGTCGCCGACAACAACGAGATCGCCACCGGCGAGGTGCGCATCCCGCCGGGCAAGAAGGCGGGCTGGCCGGTGGAGGTGACGTTCGCGTTGGACTCCTCGGGGCTGCTCAACGTGACGGCGGTGGAGAAGGAGACCGGGGACACGCTGGAGTTGAAGATCGACGTGGGCGGCATGTCCGAGGAGGAGGTCGAGAAGTCCCGCCGCGCCCTGTCGCGGGTGCAGGTGAGCTGACGCCCGGGAGGGGGAGACGCCCTCGGTGGGCTTCGACGAGGACTACCAGCGCGAGGTGCTGGAGCCCGCCCGCGCGGCCGGCGACCAGCCGCCGGAGGACCTGCGGCTGCGCTACGCGCTGCCCGAGCGGCTGGAGCCGGAGGCGGTGGCGGCGCGGGTCAGGCTGGTGCGGCAGTGCTGGCGGCGGTCGCGCGGCCAGCTGAAGTACCGCCGGCTGATCGACCGGCTGGAGGCCGAGCACCGCGAGCTGGCCCCGGTGTTCGCGGCGGCCGAGCGCGGCGATCTGCGGCCGCTGACCGAGCGGCGGCGCGGCGAGCCCGAGCGCGCCCGGCAGCGCCGGTCGCAGGCGCGGGCCC
>NZ_BAABDO010000121.1:0-19049 GCF_039539665.1 Actinomadura keratinilytica | reverse complement strand
CCTGTGGGAGGAGATCGAGGCCGCCTACCGGTGGTGGGAGGACCTCGGACGACCGCCGACTGACCGGTTCGGCGTCGCCGTCTTCCACGACCTCCAGTACGTCTACCTCGATTCCTTCCACAACCCGATCCCTCGATAGGCGCTGCGGGTTTCGAGGCACGACGAAGCCGCCCCCGCCCTCCGAAGAGGGCGGGGGCGGTGTCGTGTAGGGACCCCGCGTGCGCGGGGCCGACCCCTTGCCGCGGCGGACGACCGCCAAGCCCTCCGGAACATCCCCGCGTGCGCGGGGCCGACGTCTGGTCAGGGGTGAACGTGTAGGTGCACGGGGGAACATCCCCGCGTGCGCGGGGCCGACTACACAGTCCCCGCGTGCGGTGATCGTCCACTAGGAACATCCCCGCGTGCGCGGGGCCGACATCTAGCGCGGCCTCCCAACTCGCGCCCTGGCGGGAACATCCCCGCGTGCGCGGGGCCGACGCTTACTGACCTGCGACTCTACAACAGCGGAGCCGAGTTTTCATTCAGTTGGATTCGCCTACCCGCTCGCGGGCTACCGCGACACGGGCCGGTACACCGGCGCCGACCGAGCCAGCCCCGCCGACAGCAGCACCCGGCCCACCGCCGGGTACCGCACCTCCACCCATCGCGCCACAGCGGCGTACACCGCCGTCACGACGGGCGTGAGCACAGCGGTCACCGCGGCCGCGTCGAGGCCGATGCCGAGCCGCGCGGCCTGGCCGACGATGACGCCCACGACCACGGGGACGAGGGTACGGATCAGGTAGTCACGCATGCGCGGCCTCCTCTACTTCTCCCAGATGAGCACCTTGGCGGACCCGCCGGTGATCTGGGCGGTCTGCGTGCCGTACTGGATGACCTGGAACCGCACCCTCCGGCCCGTCCCGACGGTGTCCGCCGGGAGCGCGTAGTGCACGAACGTGTCCCTGCGCAAGGTCATCGATGCCGCGCTCGCTCCCGTCCAGGCGCAAAGTGCCCTGGATGTGCCCTCTCGGAGAGAGGTGCCTGGTCTAGCGGCCGTTGCTGGAGAAGTGCTGGTAGTCCTTGGCGCCGCTCCAGACGCCGCCCCAGCCCCAGCCGATCGAGGCGAACGCCTTCACCACCTTGTCGCCCTTGTGAATCACACCGGGGTCGCGGCGGCTGCGGTTCTTGTACTTGACGCAGTGCTTGTGCGCCACGGTCCCGTCGGAGGAGACGTAGGGGTTCTCGCACGGGTTGATGTCGACCGCGAGCCCGTAGGCGTGCTGGGACCAGCTGCTCGACCCGGTGGCCGCGCGGCAGTTGAACGCCGAGGTGTTGTCGGCCTCGATGGAGTCGAAGTCGCTGCCCTTGTAGACGTCCACCGGCTCCATGCGCTTGATCGGGTACTTCATCCGGTACAGCTTGCGGAAGACGGTGACCAGGTCCTCGGCCGCCTTGGCGTTGACGACCAGGCGCCCGTCGTCGTGCGGCCGCCCGTCCATGCCCCAGTACGTCATCTCGATCATCCGCAGGCCCGACACCGGCACCGGGCAGCCGCGGCGCCACGAGTACTTGAGCTGGCCCGCCGTCACCTTCTTGATCTGCGCGCGGAACGGGTGCGCGGAGGGCGTTCCGCCACCGGACGGCGAGGCGGAGGTCGCCGAGGGCGCCGGGACGGGCGGTGCGGCGGGCGTGGCGCCGTTGCCCCCGGAGTCGTCCGAGCCCTGGCCGCAGCCGGTTGCGCCCGCGGTGGCGGCGGCGAACGCCGCGACGAACGCCAGCCCGCGAGAAGTCCATCTACCTGGCATGACAGCAGCATCGCATGCCCGCGCCCGGGTCTTCGGGCAGGACGCGGCGACGCGCCGCGCCGCCTTCAAGGGGGACGGGCCGGTTCGCTACCGTGCGTCTTGGCGCGTGGCTGGGGTCGCGGGGACGGGGGCGGTCACGCGCATCCGTTTCGACCACAGCCCCCGCCGGGTACAGACCCGGCGTCCCCGGCCGAGGGAGCCGGCATGGCGGATTCTCACGAGGACGGCCGCCCGAGCCGCCCGAGCCTGGAAGACGAGATCTTCGCCGTGGCGTCCACGGTGGAGGTCGACCGGCCGGAAGACGGGCCGCGCATCCGCGTGCGCGCGCGTCCGCCCTGGGAGTGGGCGCGGGGGCTGACGCGGCGCGACGTCGGCGCGACGCTCGCGGGGTTCCTGACGTTCGTGTTCGTCGACCTGGTGATGATGTACGGGCCGCTGATGACCAGCCGCCGGCCGAGCCTGCTGCCGCAGATGATCACGCTGCTGGTGCTGGCGTTCGGGCTGGGCGGCCTGCTGGCCTGGAAGGTCGGCGGGGCGGGGCGGCTGTTCGGCATCGGGATGATGCTGGCGTGGGTGTTCCTGACCCTGGTGTCGGTGGGGTTCCTCACCGGGCTGACGCCCTGACCCCGCCAGAGCGTCAGCCGGCCTCGGCGATGCGCTTGACGACCGAGGTGAACGCCCGGCCGATCGCCGCCAGGTCGTCGGGGTCGATCACGTCGACGAAGAAGGCGCGGACCGTTCTGACGTGGTCGCGGGCGGCCCGCTCCAGCACGGCGAAGCCCTCGTCGGTGAGGTGGGCGTAGACGCCCCGCTTGTCGTTGGGGCAGCTGCCGCGCACCACGAGCCCCTTGGCCTCCAGCCGGGAGCAGGTGTGCGACAGTCGGCTGCGGGACTGGCTGGCGTGCTCGGCCAGCTCCGCCATCCGCAGCCGCCGTTCGGGAGCCTCCGACAGGCGGACGAGGATCTCGTACTCTGGCAGCGACAGTCCGTGCTTGGACTTCAGGTCGCGGTCCATGATCTCGTTGAGCCGGATGCTGCCGTCCACGTAGGCCCGCCAGTCGCGTTGCTGTGCGGTATCGAGCCACCGTGGTTCGTCCATGGGCGACAGTATAGAGCCTCGTTTAACATTCAACTAACTTCTCCGGCGGACCCGCGCGGCGCGGAATAGTTTATCTTTCAACTAGGTTGCACCCCTGCGACGGCGCCCGCTCACCCGGAGCGGGCCCACCCACCTCTGAGGAGTACCGATGCCAGCCGTCACCGCGGACCCGCTGACCCTGCCCCGGCTGCCGCGCCTGCCCGAGGCCGACACCGGCTGGCGCCGGGTCGCCAAGATCGTCACCGCCCAGCGCCAGCTGGAAGGCGAGGGCTTCGAGGTCCGGCGCCCGTTCCCCGGCATGGACCTGTCCCTGGCCGACCCGTTCCTGCTGCTCGACCACATGGGCGCCGTCGAGTACGCCCCGGGAGAGGCGAAGGGCACGCCCTGGCACCCGCACCGCGGCTTCGAGACCGTCACCTACATCATGGACGGAGCGTTCCAGCACCGGGACACCACCGGAGGCGGCGGCCTGATCTCCGACGGCGCCACCCAGTGGATGACCGCCGGGGCCGGAATCCAGCACATCGAGCAGCCGCCCCCGGAACTGGTGGCCAAGGGCGGGCTGTTCCACGGCGTGCAGCTGTGGGTGAACCTGCCCCGCGCGCAGAAGTGGGTCCCGCCCCGCTACCAGGACATCGAGGCGCGCGACGTCACGCTGCTGGCCGCCGACGACGGCTCCTCGCTCGTCCGGGTGATCGCCGGGTCGCTCGGAGAGCACCAGGGGCCGGGCGTCACCTACACCCCGATCAACTACCTGCACGCGACGGTCGCGCCGGGCGCGCGGCTGGCGCTGCCGTGGCCGCGCGAGTTCAACGCCCTGGTGTACGTGCTGTCCGGGCGCGGCACCGTCGGCGTCGAGGAGATCGCGCTGGACGAGGGGCAGCTTGCCGTCTTCGGCGGCTCCCACCACCAGGGCGAGCAGGACGGCCTGGTCGTGCGGGCGGCCGACCGGCAGCCCGTGGCGGCGGCGAACGGCTGGGAGATCCTCGTGCTGGGCGGGCTGCCGATCCGCGAGCCCGTCGCCCGGTACGGGCCGTTCGTGATGAACACCCGCGAGGAGCTCATCCAGGCGTTCGAGGACTTCCAGGCGGGCCGGATGGGCACCGTCCCCGCCGAGAGGGTCCCGCACCGCTCGGCCGCGGACACCTCCCTGACCTGACGACGCGGATCGCCCGCAGCGGCTGACGGGCGACACGGGCATGCGCTACTGTGTTCGAACGGTCGAACAGAAGTTCGATGATCTCGTTCGTACGCCCTCGCCTGGGAGGCGGCATGGTGGCGACGGTGACCGCACATCCCGCGACGCGCCGCCCGGCGGTGCGTCGCGGGACGCACGCGACACGCCGCAGCGGTTTCTATGCAAATCTACGGCCGCAGCTATATCGGCTCATAGAGTCCGAGAGCGTGGATCCCGTGCGCAATCCTTACGCCCCGGGCGCCGGGCAGCGTCCGCCCGAGCTGGCCGGACGCGACCGCGAGCTGCAGCAGTTCGAGGTCGTGCTGGAACGGGTCGCCCGCGGCCGCCCCGAACGCAGCATGATCATCACCGGGCTGCGCGGGGTCGGCAAGACCGTGCTGCTCAACGCGTTCCGGTCCATGGCGATCCAGCGGCTGTGGGGCACCGGCAAGATCGAGGCCCGGCCGGAGCAGTCGATCCGCCGGCCCGTCGCCTCCGCCCTGCACATGGCGGTGCGCGAGCTGGCCCCCCGGCACCGCGCGCCCGACCGCATCGAGCGGTTCCTCGGCGTGCTCAAGGCGTTCGCGCAGGCGGGCGAGGAGCCGTCCGGCCGGAGCCGGGCGCGGGCGCACCGCTGGCAGCCGGGCATCGACGTGCCCGTCGTGCGCGGCCGCGCCGACTCCGGCGACCTGGAGATCGACCTGACCGAGCTGTTCGTCGACGCGGCCTCGGTCGCCACCGACGTCGGCGTCGGCATCGCGCTGTTCGTGGACGAGATGCAGGACGTCCCCGGCGACGACGTGTCCGCATTGTGCGCCGCCTGCCACGAGCTGTCCCAGATCGGCGGGCCGCTGATCGTCGTCGGCGCGGGCCTGCCGCATCTGCCCGCCGTGCTGTCGGCCAGCAAGTCCTACTCCGAGCGGCTGTTCCGCTACTCGCGCATCGACCGGCTCGACCGCGAGTCCGCCGACATCGCGCTGCTCGCCCCGGCCGAACGCGAGAACGTCACCTTCACCCCCGACGCCCTGGACGCCCTCTACCAGGCGGCCGACGGCTACCCCTACTTCGTCCAGGCGTACGCCAAGGTGGCCTGGGACGTGGCGCCCGACACCCCCATCACCGCCGAGGACGTGCGGGTCGCCGCCCCGGAGGCCGAGAGCGAACTGGCGGTCGGCTTCTTCGGCAGCCGGTACGAGCGGGCGACCCCGGCCGAACGCGACTACATGCGCGCCATGGCCATGCTCGGCGACGAGGGCGACAGCCCGGTCGCGACCTCGGCGGTCGCCGAGGAGCTGGGCCGCAAGCCCTCCAGCCTGTCCCCGGCCCGCGACGGGCTGATCAAGAAGGGGCTCATCTACAGCGCCGAACGGGGCCTGGTCGCCTTCACCGTCCCGCACTTCGGCCGGTTCCTGCGCGCCCAGCCCACCTGACCGGCGTCCGAACCGGCGGAGCGGTCATCGCACCCCCTCCGCCGCGGGCGCGGCGCGCCCGTGGCGGTGGACGTGGATCACCAGCCGGTCGCCCGCGTGCGGAGCTGCGGAGCCGTTGCCAGGACGGCAGCGGGCGCCCGAGCCGGTGCCGCCGCGGGCGGCGGCGTCACCGCCCGGCGGGGGACCCGCCCACGCGACCAGGTCCGCCGGATGGGCGGCCATCGCCGAGCCGTACCGCGTCGCCTGGTCCGGCCGGTCGGCGAAGCGCATCTCCTGATCCGCGGGCGGCGCCCGTGGCCGCGCCTAGGCTTCTCTAGGCTCTTCTAGCGTTGACCCCAGAAAGCCCTAGAGAACGGTAGGCACTTTCGCACGTCGGCTAGAAGCCGCGGCCGCCGCATCGGTTGGAATGTCTAGGCGTCTCTACGTCTTTGCCTAGAAACGCCTAGAGAACGCTCGTCAATGGCCCGCAGCCAATTAGAGAGCAATCGTTAGAATAAGCTTCTAATAACATGGTGGCAGGTCATCGGGGACCGCGGGGCGCCCGGCCGGCGGGCGCACGCCGTGCCGAACGAGCGAACGGAGCGCCGAGTGAAGGAGTTCAGCCGGGCCACGGCGGTCAGACCGCGCACCGAGGGCGACCACCCCGAGACCGGGGAGCGGCGCGCCGAGTTCGACGCCGACCTGGACGCGCAGTGGAGCGTCGGCGACAAGCTGCACGGCGGATACGTCCTGGCGGTCATGGCCCGGGCCGCCGCCCGCACGGCCTCCCCCGCGCATCCGCACCCGGCCGCCGTCAGCGCGACCTTCCTGCGGGCGCCCAAGCCGGGGCCGGTGGTGATCGCCGTCGACACGCTGCGCGAGGGGCGCTCGGTGTCGCAGCTGCACGCGCGGCTGTCGCAGGACGGCCGTCCGATGGTGGAGGCGCTGATCTGCCAGGAGCGGCTGGGGGACGCCGACCCGTGGTGGTCGGCCGAGCCGCCCGCCGAACTGCCCGACCGGCAGGACTGCGTCCTGGCGCAGAAAGAGCCGCCGGGGGGCGGTTTCCCGGTCCCGCTGATGGAGGTCGTCGAGGAGCACATCGACCCCGGCGTCCTGGGGTTCGCGGCGGGGGAGCCGTCCCGGCGCGGGCTGATCCAGGGGTGGCAGCGGCTGGCCGACGGCACCGACTGGGATCCGTTCAGCCTGCTGGTGGCGCTGGACATGGTGCCGCCCGCCTCCTACGACCTGGCGCTGCCGGGGTGGGCGCCGACCATCCAGCTCACCGCCTACATCCGGCGCCTGCCCGCCCCGGGGCCCGTCCGGGTGCGGATGCATGCGGCCGACGTCGGCGGCGGCCGCATGGACGAGACCGTCCACGTCTGGGACAGCAAGAACCGCCTCGTCGCCCAGGGGACCCAGCTGGCCGCGGTCCGCATCCCGTCCTGACCCTCTGCGCGTCTCTAGCCGCCTCTAGCGGAAGGGGTAGAGGCGGCTAGAGAACTCCAGACCGTCAGCGCGAGCGCGCGGCCGCGACGCCCGGCGCCTCCGACGGCTCGGCCTCCACGACGGCGTACCGGACGGTCCGGTGCCGCGCGGCCGTGGAGACGGCGAACACGATCTCCATCTCCCGGCCGTCCACCCGCGCCGGGAACACCAGGAACCGCCAGCAGCCCTCCCGCCAGACGTCCAGCGGCGCCGCGCTGACGATCGCGTTCTCCCGGCTCAGCCAGGCGTCGCTCGCGTGCAGCGCCTGGTAGGTCTCGGTGAGCGGGCTGCGGCGGCGTTCGCACGGCGCGGCCGCGCGGGGACGCAGGCCCAGCCGTTCCAGCAGCGCCGGAAGCTCCGGCGACAAGGCCGCGAACAGCGCCAGCTCGGCCACGAAGACCAGGCCGACCAGCGCGGGCCCCTGCCGCAGCACGTCCGTCCCCGAATGCGGGGCGCCCAGGGCGACGACGGCGGCCAGCGTGCACAGGCCCGTCCGCAGGACGCCGCGCCGCTCCACGGGCCCGCGGCTCAGCTCGCCGAAACAGCCGCAGCCCGTGTCGGCGCCCTGCCTGCGCAGCTCACCGACCACCCAGGTGGCGGCGGCGAACGTCACCGTCGCCGCCAGCCGGACCGACGCGTGCGCCGACACCATCATGGCCAGCCCCAGGCCGCCCTCGAAGACCCCGAGTGCGAGGGTGACCTGGCGGTTGAGCAGCGGCGCCGGCCGGTCGGGTGCCGCGACCCCGTATACCTCGTCGGCCGCCGGAACGCCGCGCACGTCATCGGCCGGGACGCCGCGCCCGCCCCGGGGCGCCGCGGGCATGACCTGCGGCACGGTCAGTTTCGCCAGGCTCGCCGCCAGCAGGATGAACGCGATCACCAGCACCTGTGTGCACTGGACGACGTGCAGCACGGCTCAACCCCCCAGGCCGGGGACGGCTCCGCCGACGGTCACGTTGAAGCAGCCGACGGCCAGATCCCCGCCCAGGCCGGCGAACGCGACCGGCGCCAGCTCGACGACCCGTCCACGCGGCGACGTGCCGCACTGCACGCACCGGTCGCAGAAACGGGCCGCCACGCACCCGCACTCGGTCACGGGAACCGACGCGGCACGCCCGGTGCAGTCGTTGCGGACGGTCAGCTCGCTGCCCAGGGACACGTACGGAAGCGGCAGGCAGGCGTTCGGCGTCCCGTGGCAGCCGCCCGCGTTGCCCTCCGGATCCACGGCGGGGTAGGCCAGGCCCACGTCCCCGGAGCCGAACCAGGTCGCCGTCCCGCGCACCTCCTCCGGCACGGGCGCCGACGTCTCGGCCGCCGGCGGCCGGTCGGCCCGGTAGCCGGGCTGCGCGGTGCCCGGACGCACCGCCCGGGGGCCGTCCGGGGACGCGACGCAGATGACGTCGATCAGGTAGCCGGGTTCCAGCCGGGGATGGCGCACCAGCACCCGGCCCAGCACGTTCGGCGGGACGACCACGTGGACCCGTCCCCGATGGGGGCCCATGTCCACCTCCACGGCGTCCCGGCCGCACGTCACGACCGTGCCCGCCACCCGGACGATGTCCACCCAGACCCGGTCGGCACCGCGGCCGTCGGCGGTGCGGACGATCGCGCGGCGCCCCGGCCGCAGCGCGTCCGGGCCCTCGGGGCCGCCGTGCCACACCTGGGTCGCCTGCGTCATCGGCACCCGCACCTCGCCCCGGTCACCGCTCAGGACGAGCAGGTGCGGACTGGCGTCGAGGATCGTCCCGGCCGCGGCGCGCACCGGCAGGCCGCCGGACACCGTCCCGGGCCGGGACGCTCCGGCCCGGGACGGCCCGAGCACGGCCTCCCGGTGACGACGACGCCTGGCGGCACGGGCGTGAGACGGCATGCGACTCTCCGACATCGATCTCGGTTGCGACGGCCTGGTCGTACGGAACGGCGCCTCAAGATTCACGCACCGGCATCCGCCTGTCGGCTGATTTGTAGCGACAAGTCGGCCGAGGGGTTGAGATATCTCCTCCCGAAGAGGAGAATCGCACACCAGGTTGACCCGAATATATGTTTTCTGTTGGCCCGAAATTACGATCTTCGTGCGATCGTCGAGAGCGCCGGGAGCTCGCCCGTTTCAAGATCCCTTAATGGTACGGCTCGGCCGACGCCCTCCAACCCCTGGGTCGGTGGTGATGTGAACGCAACGCGGCACGAGGAGTTCCGCGAGTACGTCGCGTCCCGCGGCACCGTCCTGCTGCGCATGGCCATGCAGCTGACCGGCGACCGCGCCGAGGCCGAGGACCTCCTGCAGGCCGCGCTGGCCAAGACCTACCTGGCCTGGGACCGCATCAACCACCCGGCCGCCGTCGACGGCTACGTCCGCCGCGCCATGGTCAACACGCAGATCTCCTGGTGGCGGCGCCGCAAGCTGGAGGTCTACCCCACCGACGAGCTGCCCGATCAGCCCGTCGACGACCACACCCGCCGCAGCGAGCTGCACGACGCCCTCGGCCGCGCCCTCGACCGCCTGCCCGAGCGCCAGCGCCTCGCGGTCATGCTCCGCTACTACGAGGACATGCCCGAAACCGAGATCGCCGAAGTGCTCGGCGTCAGCGTCGGCACCGTCAAGAGCACCGTCTCCCGCGCCATGGCGAAACTCCGCGACGACGCCGCCCTCGGCTCCCAGTTCCCCGACCTGCCTTCCCACCCCTGACTGAACGATCTTTTACGCTTCCTCGTCACACGGATCACAAACCTCACATAAGACTGTCTGGCCTCGAAATCAACATTCCTCACATCAGTCACGCGAACACTCCCAAATCACCATCAGACGCCAAACCGGCCGCCCCACTCTGATCACAAACAGCCCCGCGCGTAGGGCATATCCCGGCGGCTTTCGCGCATCCCCGTCAGCAAGATCCGGGCCGGCTTGCGGCGGTGCGGACGGCGACCGAGTCGATCGCGTACCTCCGTGACCAGTCCTGCTCGCCGGCCGCCTCCGGCTCGTCAAGGCGTGATCCTGTGCGGCCCGGCCGCAGCCTGCCCGGGCGTCGGTGGCGCGGGCCGCGCTTGGATGCCGCTCTACCGGCAGGCGCAACGCCGCCTGGTTGTGGGAGCGGCACACCAGCGCGATCGGTCGGCAGAGGGATCTGGACCCGTGTTCTGCCGTGGTCGGCAGGATCCGGGCCGGTCAGGTCCCCTTGAGGCGGTGCGGACGGCGACTGGGGCTATCGCGTACCCGTGACCGTCCGGCCCGCCGGCCGCCCTCGGCTTGCCGGGGCATGGGCCGATGTGGGCTGGCCCACCTGCGGGGCCGGGGCCACTCGGTGACGCGGTGGTGCGCCGGGCAACGGCGGTGACTGCCGCTACGTGCGGCCCGTGGTGACCGCGCACATGGGCGGCGCTGGCATCCCCCGCCCGCCATGGTCGGGGGCGAGAAGGCGACACCACCCGCCGGAGCAACTCCCCCAGCCCGTCCCGATCAGTCGCTCCGCCAGCGGCACGGGAGGACCTCACCGACCGTCCCGATTCCCTGTCAACGAGGTGGGTTTGGTCCAGGCCGGAGCCAGGCCGTTCCAACGCCCTACCGGAACGCGACGCCCGCGGACTGGGCGGCATCGCGGCCGCGCGATCGTCCGCCTCACCAAGGCGCTGCGCCGCGCGAGCGACCCGGCGAGCATGCCGGTCGCCGACCCGCGGATGAGCGACGGCCAGGTGCGCTCTGCGGTCCGCCGCCTGCTCCCCGGCGTGCGCTACCGCCGCCACGTACTGCGCCGCTACTCCTCCTCGCGGTCATCAGGGGCGGGCTCCGGGCGGGCCCGGCCGAGAGGAGCGATGCGGGAGGCTTGTGGGGAAATAGGGGCCTGTTTGGTGATGACAATCACATCGGCGCGGTTGAGAATCCGGTTCTAGAGGCCGTCGAGCTGGAGGTGTGCCGTGTGGAGCACCATGCAGGACTATCCCCTGACCATCACCTCGATCATGCGTCACGGCACGGGCGTGTTCGGGGACGCCGAGGTGGCGACATGGACCGGTGACGGTACGCGGCGGATCACCTACGCGCGGCTCGGTGAACGGGTCGCGCGGCTGGCGGGGGCCCTGCGGGCGCTCGGCATCGACGGTGACCAGCGCGTGGCGACGTTCATGTGGAACAACGCCGAGCACCTGGAGGCCTACCTTGCGGTGCCGTCCATGGGGGCGGTGCTGCATACGCTCAACATCCGGCTTTTCCCCGACCAGCTCGCCTACATCGCCGACCACGCCGAGGACCGGGTCGTCATCGTCGACGGGTCGCTCGTGCCGTTGCTGGCGCCGGTGCTGCCGCGGATGAAGACCGTGCGGGACGTGGTGGTCGTGGGCACGGCCGACACCGCGCCCCTCGCGGACACGGGCAAGGAGCTGCACTCGTACGAGGAGCTGCTGGCCGCGTCCCCGCCCGCGTTCGACTGGCCGGAGATCGACGAACGCTCGGCCGCGGCCATGTGCTACACCAGCGGCACCACCGGCAACCCCAAGGGCGTCGTCTACTCGCACCGGTCGGCGTACCTGCACTCGATGTCGGCCTGCACGGCCAACGCGATGGGCCTCGGCGCCCATGACCGGGTGCTGCCCGTGGTGCCGATGTTCCACGCCAACGCCTGGGGGCTGCCGTACGCGGCGCTCATGGCGGGCGCGTCGCTGATCATGCCGGACCGCTTCCTGCAGGCCGAACCGCTCGTCCGGATCATCGAGACGGAACGTCCCACCGTCGCCGGGGCGGTCCCGACGATCTGGAACGACGTGCTGCGGTACGCGCGCGACAACGGCAGCGACCTCGGTTCGCTGCGCCTGGTGCCGTGCGGCGGATCGGCGGTGCCCGAGTCGCTGATGCGCGGCTACGACGAGCTCGGCGTGCGGATCGTCCAGGCGTGGGGGATGACCGAGACGTCGCCGGTGGCCACCGTCGCGCATCCGCCCGCCACGGCCGACGACGAGGAGGAGGCGTGGCGGTACCGCGTCACGCAGGGCCGCATTCTGGCCGGGCTGGAGGTCCGCATCGTCGGTGACGGCGACGAGGTACTGCCCGACGACGGCACGTCGGTCGGCGAGGTGGAGATCCGCGGGCCGTGGGTGACCGGCGCGTACTACCGCGACGAGGACCCGGGCCGGTTCCACGACGGCTGGCTGCGCACCGGCGACGTCGGCACGCTGTCACCCGACGGCTACCTGGTGCTGACCGACCGCGCCAAGGACGTGATCAAGTCGGGCGGGGAGTGGATCTCCTCGGTGGAGCTGGAGAACCAGCTCATGGCGCATCCCGACGTCGTGGAGGCCGCCGTGGTGGGCGTGCCGGACGACCGCTGGCAGGAGCGTCCGCTGGCGTCGGTGGTGGTGCGCGACGGCGCCACGGTCGACGCCGAGCAGCTCCGGGAGTTCCTGTCGGGCCGCGTCCCCCGCTGGCAGCTGCCCGAGCGGTGGACGTTCATCCCCGAGATCCCCAAGACCTCCGTCGGCAAGTTCGACAAGAAGGTGCTGCGACGGCGGTTCGCCGATGGCGAACTCGACGTCGTCCATCTCCGTTGACGCGCCGCCGTCGGGTCGGCCGCCCGGGGCGGGCGGCCCACCCGACGGGCCCGTGACGCTCTCCCGCCGATTTGGGACCTCGGCGGCGGGAGAAAGCGAAGAATTTTCAATACCACCGGTTCCAGAGCCCTCACCTTCTGGTCATCCTTCTGCCGTTTTCGCGAGATCATGTGGTGCAGATGGTGCAGTGGGGTGTATTCAGGGTGGGCCGATTGTCCGGAAGGCTCCGTTGGGGCCGGACTCCCATGCGGATGCGGGGAGCGCTCATGCCCAGATGGTCCTCGTTCGACGGCGCAGCCGACCGCAGGTTGGTGCAGGGTCTGAACGATGGTGACAGGACCTCCCTGGCCGCGCTCTACGACGCGTACGCCGAGCGCCTTTTCGATTACTGCGTGTCAATGACGGGCGAATACAAAACGGCCGTCGAGATCGTGCATGACACCTTCATCGACGCCTGGCGCCGTGCACCGCGCATGCGCGATCAGATGCGGCTGGGGTCCTGGCTGTACGCGGCGGCGCGGCGCCGCTGCCTCCAGCGCGGCCGGGCCCGGCAGCTGCACTGGGAGGCCGGCCCCGACTTCGCCGACGCCCTCCCAGCCGACTGCGCCGAGGACGCCGGCGCCCGCCCGGAGCCGCCGCCCGTCGCCGAACTGGCGGCGCTGCTTGAACGTTCACTGGCCCGGTTGGACGCCGCCGACCAGGAACTGCTGCTGCTCTCGGTGCGCCACGGCCTGCGCCCCGCCGACATCGGCGCCGCGCTGGGGCTGTCGGCCCGGCGTGCGGCCGCGCGGACCCGCAGGGCGAGGTCGCTGCTGCACGCCGCCTACGAGGCCGAGCAGGCCCTGTACGCCCGCCGCTGCCCGGGCGCGGGCCGCGCCGGTGAAGCCGCGGCGACCGGTGGCGCGCACGCCGCCGTCGCCGAGCGGCCCGCGGCGGCCAGACGGCACGGTGGACGGTCGCGGCGGGCCGGCGGCGTCCTCACCGCGCGCCGCTCGTCCCGTTCGTCCGCGGCCGTGGCGTCCCGCGCGCACAGCGACGGCGACGGCCGGGCCCACCACGGGAACTGCCCGGCGTGCCGCCGCCGTCGCCGGGTGGAGGTCGGGGCGCTGCTCGTCCACGCGCCGTCCCCGGTGCTGCCCGCCGCACTGCGGCACCGCGTCATGCACACCGCCACCGACCCCGAACTGGCCGGCTACCGGACCGACATCGCCGCGCGGGGCGGCGCCCTGACCCCCGACGGCATGCCCAGCCAGCCCGACGTCCCGTCGCCCTACACCCGCCGCTGGCTGTTCGCGGGCGGCGGCATGGCCGGCGCCCTGGTCACCGCGCTGGTCGCGGCACTGCTGATCGGGCCGGGACTGCCGCCGTCCACGATCTCCTGGCCGCCGTTCCGGACGCACCCGCAGCCCGCCGTGACGCCCGACCGGCAGAACAACGAGCAGCCGCACACGAGCGGGCAGTCCGGCGGCCGTCCGCCGCTCGCCCAGGCGCCCGCCGCACCGGGCGTCCCGGCCGTGCCGTCGCCCCAGCCGACGGACACCGGCACATACCGGCCGGCGCCGACGCCGTCGCCGACGTCGCCCGTGTCGCCGTCCCCGACCCCCACGACGCCGGAGACCCCGCCCTCACCCGGCATCCCGACCGTCGTGCCCGCCAAGGTCGAGCTGTACGGGACCAAGACCGCCCAGGTCCGGCTGACCGCCGAGAACGGCCCCGTGGTCTGGAACTCGGTGTCGTCCAGCGACCGGATCAGCGTCTCCCCCGCCCAGGGCAGCCTCGAGCAGGGCGACTCGATCGACCTGACGGTCACCCTGCACACCACCTTCCTGAACCCGCCTGGCGAGGGCACCGTGACCTTCTTGGTGGACGAGGGGCCCAGCCGCAAGCTGGACGTCGTCTGGGGCTTCTACCTCATTTGAGCACGCGGCGGCGCCAGTGCCCGAGGGCGCCGCCGCGCGTCGAGTTCGGTGGTGCGGACGACATGGCCGCTCGGCAACGCACGAGGACGCCTGCCTCCCTTCCCGCACGTCCCCGCCGCTGCCATCCGCTCTGCGCGGCGTCGTCGAGGATGACCGGAAGCGCCCGGCGCGCCGCCACGACGGACTCGGCGCCGTCACGCGACGCGGGCCCGGGAGGATCAGCTCCGGCGCCCGTCACGCGGCGCGTCCCGGCACGGTATGAAAGACTCGGCCGCTTGAGCGTCTCCGCCGAAGGACCGAACGGGTTGAACAGGGAACTGCGCGTCACACGCCGCAACGCACGATTCCAGCAGTGGCAGGCCCTGCTGTCGAACCGCACCAAGCGGCAACGGGCGGGCGAGTTCATCGTGCAGGGCGTCCGCCCCATCACCCTCGCCGTCGAGCACGGCTGGACGATCCGCGCCCTGATCCACGACGACGCGCGCGAACTCTCGACGTGGGCGACCGGCATCCTCGACCGCGTTCCCGGGGCGCAGCGCGTCGCCATGGCCCCCGACCTGCTCGCCGAACTCGGCGGCAAGACCGAGGACGTGCCCGAGCTGCTGGCCGTGGTCGCCCTGCCGCCGGACGACCTGACCCGCATCCCGTCCGACCCGTCCTTCCTCGCGCTCGTGTTCGACCGGCCGACCAGCCCCGGCAACATCGGCACGCTCGTCCGCTCGGCCGACGCGTTCGGCGCCCACGGCGTGATCATCACCGGGCACGCCGCCGACCCCTACGACCCCAAGGCGGTCCGCGCGTCCACCGGCTCGCTGTTCGCGGTGCCCACCGTCCGGGCGCGTTCCCACCGCGAAGTGCTCCACTGGGTGGACGACCTGCGCGCGGACGGCCTGCCGATCACCGTCGTCGGCACCGACGAGCACGGCGCGGTGGACATCGCCGACCACGACCTCGCGGGCCCGACCCTGCTGGTCATCGGCAACGAGACCAGCGGCCTGAGCGCGGGCTGGCGCGAGTCCTGCGACGTGACGGTGCGCATCCCGATCACCGGCTCGGCCAGTTCCCTCAACGCCGCGTCGGCGGCCACCGTCGCCCTCTACGAAACCGCCCGCCAGCGCGCCTGAACAGCTCCTCCCCGCCGGATCATCCGGGACGAGCGGGCCGTGCCGCGCCGGGCGCGCAGCAGCAGGTTCGAGACCGAGCGGGCCGTGAGGCGGGTCATGCGCCCTCCGATGAACTCGGGCATCAAGACCGAGACCCCAGCATGCCCGCGATCGCCGCGTCGGCGCCGACGACGGCAGCAGCGTCACCGAAGGCTCGCCGCTCACGACACGGGCCGACCGCGGCGTCCCCCCGGCTCTTCGGCGCCGAACCCCTCCTGACCAGCCGTGGCCGACGCGGCACGGTAGCGCGTTCGCTACGCAGTGTGTCTGCTTGCGTACTCTCCGCAGCGATTTGCGGTTAAACATCCGATTTATAGCTAGTGATCGCTTTGATGTAATCTTGCTTCTTTTTGCTGATCTGGAGGTATTTGTCCGAGATGGCGCGGGAAAGCCTCTTCTCGGCGAGATGGAGCGAATTCCGCAATATCTCGTCTCGGTCGAAAACCCAGATAGGGGGAGACATGCGGAAGAACATTCGCACGGGAGTCGTCCTCGGCATCTCCGGCCTCGCGCTGAGCGGTGCCGCCGTGCTCACGCCCGCCGCCCAGGCGTCCACCGTCGGCCACACCACGGCCACGGGCCAGGCCGGCTCCACCGCCACCGCGCTGGCCTGCGGCCGCAAGCGCTGCAAGCGCTACAAGCACCAGAAGCGCGCGAGGGTCGTGGTGTTCAAGCGCCACTACTTCGGCCCCCTGGGTGACTTCCACGAGCGTGGCCTCGGCATCAAGACCCGTGGCACGGGCTTCGGCGGCCTGGGCTTCGGTGGCTTCGGCTTCGGTGGCCTGGGGTTCGGTGGCTTCGGCTTCTAGCTGACGCGTGACGGCCCCGACGGGCGTCCCGTGCGACCGCACGGGACGCCCGTTCCGTGTTTCCAGAGATCATCTACGCGAACGAACGCGTGTTTGATCAACTCGGTAAATGACCCCTCCTCGACATCATCGATCTCCACCGCACGGGCCAATTCTCCTCCTCGCGGAAGAGTCGCCCGTCCCCCGCAAGGATGAACACGCCCGCGAGAAATTCGCCGCGAAAAACCCCGCCGTCACCGACCAGCCCACGTCGCAGCGGAGGCGCGCCGTCACAGCCAGGTATGCCGCGCTGCTCGTTTGGGGGCACCCGGTGACGGCGCCGCGCCGCCGACCGTCGGGGCTCCATGACGGCGTCCCGCCCGAGAGGGCAGCGGCCCGGCATCGACACCTCGCGAAGACCAGCCGTCATCCGAAAGCCTCACGAGCACCACGAAGATCCCGGCCGCCCCGGACGCGCCAGACGGTAGCGCCCGGCGCTGCCCGGCAGGGGGGAAGGTGATCGGCGCGATGCTGGGACGGTCCCGATCGTCGCAGCCGACGTGGTGCCGCTTGGAGGTCCGGGCCGCACCTACGACGCCGACCGTGCCGCGGACGCCGTCCGCGAGCCTCACCAGTGTGACGAAGCTGCACCGCATGGCCGTCTCCGCCACGACGATCCCGGTCGGTTCGGACGTGTCGTGGTTGGTGTTGCTTGGCAGGGCGGCAGTGAGGCGGTTGGCACGATGCCGGGGGCGGTTTTGGCGGCCGTATAGACCTCGGTTCGGTGGGCTGACCGCCGTGGTGCCGTTTGGAACACCCGACCGCGCGAGCGGGTGGAGTGAAGACGGCTGCCTGCGGGCGCGGCATCGCGCCGCAGCCCATGCCACCTCGGAGCCCACTGCCTTATCACGGGGCTGACGGTCTTGGCCGCACGGCCCCGAGGCGGGCTGGCGTTGAGTGAGGCTGGGCTGTTCGTCGGAAGGCGTCCTGGCTGCTGCGTTCGGGGCCATGACACCCACCACGTGGTCAACGCGCTGCTGGCCGCTTGGACCACGTCCCGTGAACCTTGGCGCCCCGCTGCGGCTGATCTTGTGTTGGGCTGCACCGGGGCGTCCGCCGCCGGCAGCGGACCTGCATGCGACCCCTGGCGAACGTGCCGATCAGCGGGCCGGACGGCGCGTACGTCTTCCGATGCGGCCGCCATGCCGACGCCGCAACGGGGTGCCAAGCGGCAAGTGACGGCGCGGTACCGCCATCCGCCACGCCAGGCCCACCTGTCACTGCCGCACCGAGCCCTCCTGGAACAGCTGACCGACATGGCACAGAGCACCCCCGCTTACGCAGGGAGAACCTGATGGCCTCCATCAGCGGCTCGTACTGGTCCGGAGCACCCCCGCCGCATGAAGGAGGTGAACGCAGCCCGGACGCCGTTGCTGCGGCAGCTGGTACGGAGCATCCCCGCCTGCGCAGGGACAACTAGTACCGCCCGAGTTTCCGGTACCCGGGGGCGGAGCATCCCGCCTGCGCCAGGAGAACGTAGGGTTCGGTGACCTCGGCAGGGCACGGCGAGGAACACCCCCGCCTGCGCGGGGAGAACGCCGGCCATGACACTTCGGCCACGGAGACCTCCGGAGCACCCCCGCCTGCGCGGGGAGAACGCCCGCCACACCCCCGATCAGACGTGAAGAGCCGGAGCACCCCCGCCTGCGCGGGGAGAACTCCTGGTGTGTGGAGATTAGGCCGAACACACCCGGAGCACCCCCGCCTGCGCGCGGAGAACGCGGCCCATCAAGGGAGCCATCGAC
Source organism: Actinomadura keratinilytica (assembly GCF_039539665.1). Taxonomy (NCBI): domain Bacteria; kingdom Bacillati; phylum Actinomycetota; class Actinomycetes; order Streptosporangiales; family Thermomonosporaceae; genus Actinomadura; species Actinomadura keratinilytica. The sequence goes on along the minus strand of NZ_BAABDO010000121.1, from coordinate 882 downwards.
CCCGAGCCGGAGCACCCCCGCCTGCGCGGGGAGAACCATCTGTCCATGCACCCATGTCGTCCCTCCCACGGAGCACCCCCGCCTGCGCGGGGAGAACCATGCCGGTCCGGGGCATGCGCAACAAATGAGCGGAGCACCCCCGCCTGCGCGGGGAGAACACTTGCTGAGCTGGGGCTACGTGGCGCCGTTATCGTTTTGTGACCTTGTCTGGTGTGTCGGTGGCTGGGCTGGCATGGGGGCAGGATAGGTGCGGCATGGATTTCGTCGGTGGACTGTGATGCAAGAGACCTTCTGCTGCAGGGGGAACGAGATCAGCACCTCCGAGATGGGTGCACGCGGCGGACCGTGCCCCGCCTGTGCGGGAAGAATGCGTGCGGGGTGTCATCTGGCCTCCTTGGTGTGCGGGCCACCCTCCCCCTGTGGGGAGAACGCCCCCAAGTCGGCTCCGCGCAGGGAAGCATCCCTCAGGAAGACCGCTAAGCACAGGGGGACGGGCTTGTGGGGCGATGCTGCCGCGGGTCAGCACACCGGGATGTAGACGTGGTCGTAGTGGTTCGCGGTGATGCCGCCTCGGCTCTCCATCGTTCGCCAGTCTTCGCGGCCGCGTTTGGTTGACCTGCTGGTTCCGCTCGCGGACGGACCCCGCAAGAGCGGAAGGACGGTCATCCCGCGCTCGCCGGTCCGCATCGGACCCCTACTGGTTGCCGCATGCCGTGGGTCCATCGTGATCCGCCGGATACGGTCCAGGACGTCTGCGTTCGCGTGATCCAGGACATCCCCGGCCATGCTCGCGGCCGCACGACGGAGTGCGGCACGGCGGTCGCTGAGCCCTAGGGCGTGTCCGGTGGATCATGCGTTGATCCAGAACAAGGCGGTGACCAG
>NZ_BAABDO010000120.1:0-19121 GCF_039539665.1 Actinomadura keratinilytica | reverse complement strand
GGCCGCGGCGGCGCAGGCCGCGGCGACGCCCGCGACCAGCAGGAGCGGCGGCCGCGCTGGGCGCGGTCGGCCCGCCCGCGCGGGCTCCCCGGACCGGGTGATCTGGTCGATGTCGGTGTCGCGGCGCCGGGCGTAGGCATCCTCGGCGAGCGTGTCGAGGGCGGCGGGCCGCAGCGCGGCGAACGTCCTGTCGATCGTCCTGGCGCTGGCTGCCGGCGTGCGCTTCATGTCGGCTCCGGTGGTCATCGGGTCGCCTCCTCGGCGACGTGGCGGGGCACGGGGCGGGCCGGTGCGGCCGGCGGGCCGTTCTCCAGGGCGCGGGCGAGCCGCTTGCGGGCCCGGTGCAGCCGGACGAACAGCGCCGCCGACGAGCACCCGACGACCTTCGCGGCCTGCCGGGGCTCCAGGCCGTGCCAGGTGACCAGGGCGAGGACCTCCAGGTCCCGCTCGGGCAGCCCGGCGACGGCGGCCAGCGCGTTCTGGCGTTCCACGACGTGCTCGGCGACGTCCCAGGCGGCCTGGTCGGCGGGGGTGGCGAGCGCGGCGACCCGCTCGGCCAGGGCGCGTCTTCGCCGTCCGCCGTCGCGCTGCTTGCGCAGCAGGTTGCGGGCGACGCCGAGCAGCCAGGGCAGCGCGGGGTCGCGCACCTCGCCGAGCCGCCGCCAGGCGATCAGGAACGTCTCGCTGGCGACGTCCTCGGCGGCGTGCGGCTCGGCGTGGGTGAGCGCGTACGCCAGCACCCGCCGGTAGTTCTCGTCGTACAGCCTCGTGAACCGCGCCGCGGGGTCATCCACGAAGGCCCTCCCTCGGGATCGGGGGTTCGTTGTCGTCACGTACTCCCGGGAGGGCCGCCGTGTTTACAGCCGGCGTCGCGGATTCTCCGCGGATTCTCAGCCGAGGCCGCGCAGGCGTTCGACGGCCTCGTCGATGACCTCGTCCTTCTTGCAGAAGGCGAACCGGACGAAGTGCGCCCCGGCCGCGGCGTCGTCGTAGAACACCTGGGCCGGGATGGCGACGACGCCGGCCTTCTCCGGCAGGGCCAGGGCCAGCTCCATGCCGTCGGTGAAGCCGAGCGGGCGGATGTCGGCCTGCACGAAGTAGGTGCCCTGCGGTCGGACGGCCGCCAGGCCCGCCGCCTCCAGGCCGGCGACGAGCCGGTCGCGCTTGGCCTGGAGCGAGTCGCGCAGCCGGGCCACCCAGTCCAGCTCGTGCTCCAGGGCGTAGGCGACGGCGCGCTGCCAGGGGCCGCCGGCCGTGTAGGTCATGAACTGCTTGACCGTCTGCACGGCCCGCACGTACGGGGCGGGCGCGGTGACCCAGCCGGTCTTCCAGCCGGTGACCGAGAACGTCTTGCCCGCCGACGACACCGCGACGGTGCGTTCGCGCATCCCGTCCAGGGCGGCCAGGGGGATGTGCTCGGTGCCGTCGAAGGTCAGGTACTCGTAGACCTCGTCGGTGATCGCGATCAGGTCGTGCTCGCGGCACAGCGCGGCGATCGCCTCCAGTTCCGCGCGGGTGAACACGGTGCCCGTCGGGTTGTGCGGGGTGTTCACCAGGACGAGGCGGGTGCGGGGGCCGGCGGCGGCGCGCAGCTCGTCGGGGTCGAAGGTGAAGCGGCCGCCGTCCGGGCGCAGCGTCACGGGCCGCCGCACCGCCCCGGCGAGCGCGATGGCGGCGGCGTAGGAGTCGTAGTACGGCTCGAAGACGATCACCTCGTCGCCGGGGTTCGCCAGCGCCAGCACGCTCGCGGCGATGCCCTCGGTGGCGCCGACGGTGATGTAGACCTCGGTGTCGGGGTCGTAGTCCAGGCCGTAGCGTCCGCGCCGCTGGGCGGCCACGGCCCGGCGCAGCTCCGGCAGGCCGGGGCCGGGCGGGTACTGGTTGGCGCCGGAGCGGATCGCCTCGACGGCCGTCTCCAGCATCCGCGGCGGGCCGTCGGTGTCCGGGAAGCCCTGGCCGAGGTTGATCGACCCGGTCCGCGCCGCCAGCGCGGACATCTCCGCGAAGATCGTGGTCCCGAACTCCTGCATGCGAGGTACGAGCGGCTCAGTCACGTGCACCATCATCGCGGTTCCCGGGCGGGGGCGTGCCCCCGGGCGGGCCGGGGGCACGCGAAAGGAGCGCGGGCGGGTCAGCCTGTCGGCCGCCGCTGCCCGGCGGTCACGGCGCTCCAGTACAGCGAGCGGGCGACCTGGGCGAACATGCCCTTGGGGTGGTCGCGGAACAGCGGCTCGGTGCCGAACAGCACCACCGCGGCGCCGCGTTCGTCGACGCCCCGGATGACGGCGGCCTGCCCGGCGGCGGCGTTCTGCCCGCCGGTGCCGTCGGCGTCGGGGCGCCAGTGGCCCGAGATCAGCGGGCCCTGGGCGGCGTAGCGCTGCTCCACGGCGACCTCGGGGCCGAGGCCGGTGAACCAGCGCGGCGAGTAGACGAACGAGGCGCCGGGCGCGCGCGAGGTGACCGCGCCGCCGCCGTTGGACACCGCGACGACGCCGTTGGCGTCCGCCCGTCCCGCGACGGGGGTCGCGGTGAGCAGCCCGGCGGCGCTGTTGAACGACGCGCCGGTGGAGCCGCGGCCGACGACGCCGCCCCGGGCGAGGAAGGCGCCCAGGGCGGTGCGGGCCCGCTCGTTGAGCTGGGCGTGGTTCAGGCCGCTGGAGACGTACAGCACGTCCACGCCGCTCCAGTCGAAGCCGGCGTTGAGCGCGGCGGTGTCCACCGCCGTGACGTCGAAGCCCATCTCCTGGAGGGCGAAGGCGTCGTCGCTGCTGGCGGCCGCGGCGACCCGCGGCTTGCGCAGCGGCGCGGTGCCCTTGGCGGCGGCCCGTTCGAACCGGACGCCGTAGCGGTCGGCCACGGTGCGGGCGGCGGCCCGCGCGGACGCGGGGACGACGGCGGTGCCGTCGGCGGCCCAGGTCGCCTTGACGCCCGCGTCCAGCAGCGCGTTGAGGGCGGTGACGTCCTTGGCGTCGTCCAGCCGCAGCGCAAGGTCGCCGGTGGGCGCGACGTAGCCGGTGGGGGCGGCGGTCTTCACCTCGCGGACGGGCACGCCGCGCAGGTCGCCGGTGGCCACCGGGGTGACGGTGGCGCCCCACAGGAGGGCGTGGCTCCAGCCGGAGATGTCGTACATGGCGTCGACCTTGTCGGTGATGTCGCCGCCCGCCTCCAGCATGACGTTGGCCAGCCCGCGCTTGGGCTGGTGCATGTCCACGATGTAGGAGCCCGCCGGGTAGGCGGTGCCGCCGAGGGTGAAGCCGCGGGCGGCGCGGGTCACCCGCACGTCGTTGGCGATCAGGTGGTCGACCAGGCGGGCCGCCGCCGCGGCCGAGCGCTGCCGGGTGCCGGCCGGGATGACGTACGCGCGCGGGAAGCGGGTGGTGTAGACGTCCTCGGGCCCGAATCCGGGCACCCAGCCGGACGGGGCGGGCCGCTGCCGCTCACCGGCGGCGCCGCGGCGGAACACCTCGATCTGGTCGGCGATCAGGGCGGTCCGGCGCTGCGCGACGAACGACGCCGTCGCACCGATCGCGGCCTCGGCCACCGCGGTGTTGATCTTCGAGCGGCGGCGCAGCTCGGCGACCGGCAGGTCGGTGTAGTCGGCGTTGTTGACCCGCAGCGGGATCTCCACGGTGCTGGAGGCCACGGCGCCGTGGAACGGCGCGTACTGCGGGGTGAAGATCGGCGGCCAGTCGTCCCAGCCCTCGTCCCAGTCCCGGAACGGGATCTGCGGCGGCTGCACGCCGTCCTCGTCGGGCGTGTACCCGAGCGCCTTGATCGCGGCCTCCATGTTCAGGCCGTTGGCGTAGGTGTTGCGGATGAACAGGTCGTACTCGTAGTTCTGCCCGTGCGGCGGGGTGGTCGGCTCGATCAGCGTGCCGTTGACGTACCCGTGCAGGTCGATCATCACCAGCGGCTGGGTGTCGATCATGACCTGCCGCATCGCCCGGGTCTCCGGCTGGGAGGCGGTGACGAAGTCGCGGTTCAGGTCGAACCCGGCGGCGTTCGCCCGGACCCCGTCGACCCGCCCGTCGGGGTTGGCGGTGACGTTGAAGTACAGCCTGGTCGAGCCGAGCAGTTCCGCGGTGGCGGCGTCCTTGGCGGTGGCGAGCCGCTCGATGACGCGCAGGGCGGCGTCGGTGCCCTCCCACTCGTTGCCGTGGATGTTGCCGTTGACGAACAGCGGCGCCTTGTAGGAGCGCTTGATCTGCGGGTCGCGCGCGGCCTTCGCGGGCTCGTTCTCGATCTTCTCGCGCATGCGCTCCTGCCGGGCGGCCTCGGCGCGGCTCTCGGGAGCGGTCACGGTGACCAGGTACATGTCGCGGCCCTGGTGGGTCCTGCCGATGACCTCGACGCTGACGCGGTCGCTGGCCTTCTGCAGGGCGTTCAGCTTGGGCGCGATGGCGTGGTAGGGGGTCAGCCCGAGCTTGATGGACTTGTCGTCGGGGTTCACGGGGGGCTCGGGCAGTTTCGTCTGCCGCGGATACCCCTCCGTCCGGGCGTGGCCGTAGTGCGCTCCGGCGCCGCGCGCCTTCAGCTGGGCGGCCAGCTCGCGTCCGGGCGAGGCGGCGGAGTTTCGCTCGGGTCCGTTGCCGAACTCGCGCACGGGCGGGGTCCGGCGCGGCCGGGGCTCGGGGTCCGCCGCCGCGGACGTCACGGGGACCAGCAGGGACGCCAGGAGCACCCCGCCGGCGATCGGGTGTGAGAACCTCTTCATGCATGCCCTCCGTCAGGCGTGTTCCCAGCTGTCTAACTGCGTGAGATCGCGCCGTAAGACGGGCGAGGTGACGATTCAGCCCCAACTTCGTAGGGACGCCGCTCAGGCCGCCCGCACGGGCACCCGGGCGTTTCGGGGAGGCGGGGCGGACAGCGCGACGGGGGCGGCGTCCTTCGGACCGGTGTCCTTCGGAGCGGTGTCCTGGGGAGCGGTGTCCTGGGGAGCGGTGTCTTTGCGCCCGCGCACCGTCCCGGCGGTCAGCAGCCCGACCGGCACGGGCGCCCAGTGCGTCACGGCCCGGAAGATCAGCACACCCGACAGCGCCGGGGCCGCCGGGACGCCCGCCGCGGCCAGCAGGGCGACCAGCGCCGCCTCGGTCGACCCCAGACCGCCCGGCCCCGGGACGGCGCCGCCCGCGGCCGCACCGACCATGTACACCACGATCAGCGTGCCGAACTGCCCCGGCGGCACGTCCGCGCCGGGCACGGCCAGCACGCTCAGCGCGAACGCCACGGCCATGACCAGCGTCGTCGCCGCCGACGCCGCCAGCATGACCGCCAGGTCGCCGGCCAGCCGCGCCACCCGCGCGCACGCCGCCGCCGGCCCGCGCAGCCGGTCCCGCAGCAGCCACGCCGCGACGGCGCCGGCGGGCACCGCCCCGGCCAGCACGGCCAGCAGGGGCCCGCCGAGCCCGTCGAGGCGCTCCCCCAGCCGCGCCATCAGGGCGCCGTCACCGGTCGTCAGCGCGAACGGCAGCACCAGCGCGAACAGCAGCAGGTCGGCGACCGCGCCGCCGACCTGCAGGACGCCCGCCACCGCCACCGCGCGCCCGGCCGGGACGCCGCGTCCGGTCAGGTACCGGGCGTTGACCGCCACGTTGCCGAGCCCGCCCCCGGTCAGCCGGTTCGCCGTCGCCCCGGTGAACTGCGCCATGGTCGCGTGCAGCAGCGGCAGCCGCAGCCCCGCCGCATACCGCAGCGCCACGGCCGAGAACCAGAAGTGCACGACGACCAGGACGGCCAGCACGGGCACCAGGCCCCAGTGCGCGTCGGCGATCCCGCGCAGCGCCCCCGACACCGTGGCGGCCGCCTCGCCGCTGGACGCCGTCACCCAGGCGCCCGCCGCGAGCACCGCCACGGCCAGCCCCCAGCCGATCGCCCGCCGGTGCTCGCCGGCGCGGCGCAGGACAGGGTGGGCGCGGACGTTCATCGGTTCCTCCGGACGGGGGCGGCATCACTGGGCTCCAGCCAACCCGTCCGGGCGCCTCAGGTCAGTGGTGCGACCATGCCGGCCGATGGTGGGGACAACCCCACGTCCCCGGGCCGGCGCCGCTCGGTGTTCGGGCGGCACGTGACAGCGGTCGGCGCCAACCCCGAGGCCGCCCGGCTGACCGGCATCTCCGTGCCCAAGGTGCTCGTCCGGGTCTATGTGATCAGCGGTATCTGCGCGGGGATCGCGGGAGTGATCGTCGGTGCGCGGCTGCAGTCGGCCGTCCCGGACCTCGGCACCGGATACGAGCTGCAGGCGATCGCCGCGGTCGTGCTCGGCGGCACCAGCCTCAGCGGCGGCCGCGGCGGCATCGGCGGCACGTTCATCGGCGCGATGCTGATCGGCGTGCTGGTCAACGGCATGACCCTGCTCAACGTGTCGTCGTACTACCGGCTGATCATCCAGGGCGCGGTCATCCTCGCCGCGATCGCCATCGACCGGCTGCGGCTGCGCGGCGGCCGCTAGACCGGCGGCCGCGGCGGACGGGCCGTGCCTCCCCCGGCGCATCGCGCCAGTGCGCCCCCCGGGGGGGAGGCACGGCCCGTCATCTGTCGCGGTCGCGAACGAAGTCGATGTCGCGGGGCTCCTCGCCGGGCCGGGTGAGGCGGGCGTTGCGCAGCGGTCTCACGCGGTCTCCGGGGAAGCCGCCTCCGGGCTGTTCGTCTCCGTGGGGATCTCGGCCAGGCGGGTCTTGACGACCTTGCCCATGGCGTTGCGCGGCAGCGCCCCGACCAGGTGCACGACGCGGGGCCGCTTGTGCGCCGACAGCCGCTCGGCCACGAAGTCGATCAACTCCGGGCCGGTCGCGCCGTCGGCGACGACGTAGGCGGTGACCTGCTCGCCGAGGTCGGCGTGCGGGGTGCCGACCACCGCCGCCTCCCGCACCGCCGGATGCGCCAGCAGCGCGTTCTCCACCTCGCCCGCGCCGATCCGGTACCCGCCGCTCTTGATCAGGTCGGTGGACGCCCGGCCGACGATGCGGTGCCAGCCGTCCGGGCCGATCGCGGCGATGTCGCCGGTGCGGAACCAGCCGTCGGGCGTGTACGCCGCGGCCGTGGCCTCGGGGCGGCCCAGGTAGCCGCTGAACAGCATGGGCGCCCGCACCTGCAGCTCCCCGGGCGTCTCCCCGTCGCAGGGGACGGGGGACCCGTCCTCGGCCACCACCCGCGTCCGCACGCCCGGGAGCGGGGTGCCGACGTGGCCGGGGCGCCGGTCGCCGCCGGCGCGGGCGGAGACCGTGATGAGCGTCTCGGTCATGCCGTACCGCTCGACCGGCCGGTGCCCGGTCAGCTCGGCCAGCCGGTCGAACACCGGCACCGGCAGCGCGGCGCTGCCCGACACCAGCAGCCGCGCGCCGCGCAGGGCGCGGGCGGACGCCGGGTCGTCGCACACCCGCGACCACACCGTGGGGACCCCGAAGAACAGCGACCCGCCGTGCCGCTCGGCCGCGGCGGCGTAGGCGGCGGGGCGGGGGCGTCCCGTGTGCACCAGCGGCGACCCGGTGCGCAGCGCGCCCAGCACGCCGAGGACCAGGCCGTGCACGTGGAACAGCGGAAGGCCGTGGACGAGCACGTCGCCGGCCGTCCAGTCCCACGCCTCGGCCAGCGCGTCGAGCCCGGCGGCGATCGCGGCCCGGGAGATCAGCACGCCCTTGGGCGCGCCGGTGGTGCCGCTGGTGTAGAGGACGAGCGCGGTCGCGGCGCCGGGCGGCGGCTGCGGCGCCGGCGCGGACGATGCGGACGGCAGGTCGTCCACGGGGACGAGGGGCGGGCCGCCGGCGGCCGGGTCGAAGGCGTCGCGGGCGGCCATCAGCAGCCGCGCCTTCGAGTCGCCGAGGATGTGGTCGCGCTCGGCCGGGCCCGAGTCGGGCGGCAGCGGCACGACGGGCACGCCCGCCAGGATCCCGCCGACCACGGCGACGACGGTCTCGACGGTGGCCGTGGCGTGCACCGCGACGGCCTCGGCGCCGCCGATCTCGGCCGCCACCGCCGCCGCGCGGGCGAGCAGCTCGGCCCGGGACAGGCCGCGGCCGTCCACCCGGACCGCGTCCGGCGCGTCCTCCGCGCGCCCCGCCGGGTCGCCGAGCAGGTCCATCGCTCCCCTTTCCGTCCGTCGCAGGCGTCTCAGGCAGTATGCCCGTCGAGCAGATCGACGTCGGCGTGGGGGCGGCCGCCCGACAGCCGGGGGAAGCCGGGGCCGCGGTCGAAGAACGGCGCCGGTCCGCGTGCGGCGCGCAGCTCGGCCCGCAGCGCCTCGGTGGCGGCGCGGTCGACGGCGCCGCCGGCGAGCACCACGCCGTAGTCGTCGCGGGCGCCCTCGGGCGACACCTTGCCGTCGCGCACGTCGGCGGCGACGCGCTCGGGGTCGCGGTCGAACGGGTCGCCCCATCCGCCGCCCCCGGTGGTGCGGATGCGGATGACCTGGCCCGCGCGCACCGGGTGGTCGTCGACCAGGCCGTCCATCGGCTCGCCGTCGATGTCCACGCGGAAGGGGCGCCCGGCGCGCCCCCCGTTGACGCCCCAGCACGACAGGATCGACCGGTCGGCGATCGACATGAAGTGTGCGTCGCGCAGCATCCGGATGTGCTTGTCGTAGCCGAGGCCGCCGCGGAACTCGCCGGGCCCGCCCGAGTCGACGGCCAGGCCGAGCCGCTCCACCAGGAGCGGCCAGCGGGCCTCGGCGAACTCGACGGGGATGTTGCGGGAGTCGGGGACGATGTGGACGGTGTCCTCGCCGTCGGCGTGGTGGCGGCCGCCCGAGCCGCCGCCCAGTACCTCCCGCATCAGGTACGGGCCGCGGTCGTCCTCCCCGTACACGCCGGTGTAGCGGATGGTCTCCTGGTCGGCGGGCATGCGGCCGCCGGTGGCCTTGGCCAGCACCCCGGCCAGCACGCCCAGCAGCCGCAGGATGACGAAGGTGCGCGCGTTGGTCGGCGCCGGGAACACCGGCGTCAGCAGCGTGCCCTTCTCCGGGAACCGCATCTCGATCAGCGGCACCACGCCCTCGTTGACGTCCAGCTCGGCCGCGCGTTCGGGCGTGTCGGCCAGGTTCCGCAGGACGGGCGCCAGCCACTTTTTCAAGAACACCCCGCCCGCGTAGTCGCCGGCGTGGTTGATCGGCCCCTTGGCCTGCGGGGACGTGCCGGTGAAGTCGATGACCAGCGGCACGTCGGCGGACGCGTCGACGGTGAGGGTGATGCGCTGGGCGTGCAGGCGCGGCGGGTCGACGCCGTCGTGCTCGGCGTAGTCCTCCCACACGTACGTCCCGTCGGGGATCTTCGCCAGCAGCTCGCGGCGGAACGTCCGGGTGGTGCTGTCGATGATCGCGTCGAAGCACTCCTCGACGGCGGCGCGCCCGTACCGGGCGAACAGGTCGGCCAGGCGGCGGGCGCCCATCAGGCAGGCCGAGCACTCGGCGTCCAGGTCGCCGGCCAGGGAGTCGGGCATGCGGGAGTTGCGCGTCATGATGCGCAGCGCCGCCTCGTTGGGGACGCCCCGGTCCCACAGTTTGATGGGGGGCACCATCAGCCCCTCCTCGAAGGCGCTGCGCGCGTGGCTGGGCATGGACCCGGGGACGGCGCCGCCGATGTCGTCGTGGTGCCCGAACGCCTGCACGAACGCCACCACGTCCCCGTCGTGGAACACCGGCACGGTCACGCACAGGTCGGGCAGGTGCCCGATGCCGCCCTCCGACAGGTACACGTCGTTGTGGAAGAACACGTCGCCGGGGCGCATCGTCTCGATCGGGTGGTCCCGGACGACCGGCTGCACCAGCGCCGAGTAGGAGCGGCCGGTCAGCTTGCGCAGCCGCCGGTCGTGGATGCCGGCGCGGAAGTCGTGCGCGTCCCGGATCATGGGCGAGCGGGCGGTGCGGGCGATGGCGGTCTCCACCTCGCGCTCCACCGACGCCAGCGTCCCCTCGACGATCTCCACCAGGATCGGGTCGGCGGTCATGCCGGGCCTCCCGCCCGCCTGCGCGGCTCGCTCATGCGGCCTGCTCCCCCTTCGTGATCACGATGTTGCCGTGCGGGTCCACGCGGGCCCGGAAGCCGGGGTGCAGCGGCAGCGTCGAGCCGAACTCCTCGACCACCGCCGGGCCGCGCAGCACGTCGCCCGGGGCGAGCCGGTCCCGCGCGTAGACGGGGGTGGGCGTCCAGTCGTCGAAGCGGACGTCGCGGACGCCGGTGCGGGCCCGCTCGGGGTTCCCGTCGCCGGGCGGGAGCCCGCGCAGGCGGGGGCGGGTGATCGGGCCGATGCCGGTGACGCGCAGGTTGACCCATTCGACGGGGTGGCGGGCGGTGTCGCCGCGGTGGCAGTAGCCGTACAGCGCCTCGTGCGCGTCGTGGAAGCGCCGCACGACCTCGGCGCGGAACGCGTCGTCGACCGGCCCGTCCGGCGCCGCCACCCGCACCTCGAACGCCTGCCCGTGGTAGCGCAGGTCGGCCGAGCGGGCGAACCGGCGCCGCCCGGCGGGGAACCCCTCGCGCTCCAGGGCGTCCGCCGCGCGGCCCTCCAGCTCGGCGTAGTCCGCGGCGAGCACGGCCGGGTCCAGCTCGCCGTCGCGGGCGACGCGGGTGCGCACGTAGTCGTTGCGGACGTCCACGGTGAGCAGGCCGAACGCCGACAGGCTGCCCGGGTCGGCGGGGATCACGGCGGCGGGCAGGCCCAGCACGTCCAGCAGGCGGCAGGACAGCAGCGGACCGGAGCCGCCGAACGCCACCAGCGGGAAGTCGCGAACGTCCAGCCCGCGCCGGACGGTGATCTGCCGGATCGCGTTGGCCTGGTTCCACGCCGCGATCTCCAGGATCCCGGCGGCGGCGCGGCCGCCGGACAGCCCCAGCTTCGCGCCGAGGGCCTCCAGGCCGGCCCGCGCGGCCGCCACGTCCAGCGGGATCTCCCCGCCGAGCAGGTGCGGCGGGATGCGGCCGAGCGCGGCGTGCGCGTCGGTGACGGTCGGCTCGGTGCCGCCGCGGCCGTAGCACAGCGGGCCGGGGTCGGCGCCCGCGCTGCGCGGCCCGACCTTCAGCGTGCCCTCCGGGGAGATCCACGCGACCGAGCCGCCGCCCGCCCCGACCGTGACGATGTCGATCATCGGGATCTTGACGGGGTGGCGGCCGACCGCGCCCTCGGTGGTGAGGGTCGGCTCGCCGTCCAGCACCACCGCCACGTCCGTGGACGTGCCGCCGCCGTCCAGCGTCACCACCGAGGGGTAGGCGGGCGCCGCGACGTAGGCGGCGCCGAGCGCCCCGGCGGCCGGGCCGGACAGCACGGTGCTGATCGGCTGGTGCACGACCTCCTCGGCCGACAGCACTCCGCCGTTGCTCTTCATCACCCGCAGCGGCGCGGGCAGCAGGCCCGACAGGCGCGCCAGGTAGCCGCTCATCGCCGGCTTGACGGCGGCGTCCACGAGCGTGGTGACCGACCGCTCGTACTCGCGGTACTCGCGCAGCACCTCGCACGACAGCGACACCGCCGCGTCGGGGTGCTCGCGGGCCAGCACCTCGCGCATGCGCAGCTCGTGCGCCGGGTTGGCGTAGGAGTGCAGGAAGCACACGCCGATCGCGGCGATGCCCTGCTCGCGGAACCAGCGGGCCGCCGCGACGGCGGCGTCCTCGTCGAACGGCCGCAGCTCGGCGCCGGTGTGGTCGAGCCGCCCGCCGACGGTGCGCACCCGGTGCACCGGGACGATCCGCGGCGGCTTGACCCAGAAGTAGGAGTTGCCGTACCCGTCGGGGACGCTCTGCCGGGCGATCTCCAGCAGGAACTCGAAGCCCTCGGTGGTGATGAAGCCGAGGTCGCCCAGCCGGTCCTCCAGCAGCCGGTTGGTCGCCACGGTCGTGCCGTGCGCCGCCTCCGCCACCGCCGAGACCTCGGCGCCCGCCAGGCCGAGGACCTTGCGGGCGGCGTCGGCGAACCCCTCGGCCGGGTCGGCGGGGGTGGACGGGGTCTTGGTGGTGAACAGCTCGCCGGTGTCCTCGTCCAGCGCCACCACGTCGGTGAACGTGCCGCCGGTGTCGATGCCGATGCGCAGCCGCCGCGTCATGCCTGCTGTCTACCGGCGCGGCCGCGGCGCCGAAACGTCGCAAACTGCCAACGGAACGCCCGATCTTTGGCGACCTTGCCACGCGGTGTTCGGGTGGGCGGGCGCGCCCCGCTACGCTGAACGGCGACCGAGCACGGGGGCGCGAGCGCTCCCGCGTGCGCTTCCGACGACACCCCTGGAGCCCTGCATGGCCCTGGAACGGCCCGAGATCGACTTCCCCGAGGGCGAGCCGCCCGCGTTCCTCGACATCACCGACATCGTGGTCGGGGACGGCCCGGAGGCCACCAAGGGCTCGCAGGTGTCGATGCACTACGTCGGCGTCGCGTTCTCCACCGGCGAGGAGTTCGACGCGTCCTGGAACCGCGGGAAGACCCTCGACTTCACCCTCGGCACCGGCCGCGTCATCAAGGGCTGGGACATGGGCATCCAGGGCATGCGGGTCGGCGGGCGCCGCAAGCTGGTGATCCCGCCGCACCTGGCCTACGGCAACCACAGCCCCAGCCCGGCGATCAAGCCCGGCGAGACCCTGATCTTCGTGGTCGACCTGGTCGCCGTGAAGTAGGCGGCGTGCGGTAGCCCGGCGCGGCGGCGGCGCGCCCCGGCGGGCCGCCGCTAGTGCGGGAACGGGGTGGACGCCGGCCCCAGCAGGTCGGCGGCGTACTTCTCGTACAGCTCCAGGTTGCGTTCGGCCAGGTGGTCGAAGGAGTGCCGCACCGACGAGCCGGGCGTCAGCGACGCCATCGCGGCGGCCGGGTCGAGCCGCGCCGCCGCCCACCCCTCGTGGGCGGCCGCCCGCGCCACCACCTCGGCGATCGGCGTCACCACCATCGAGTTGCCGAAGTACAGGGTGCCCGCGGGGTCGGCGCCCACCGCGTTGGCCGCCACGACGTACACGTGGTTGTCGTAGGCGCGGGCGCGGGTGGTCAGCTCCCAGATGTCGGCCGAGCGCAGCAGCGCCGAGGGACGGCACACCACCTCCGCGCCGCGCACCGCCATGATCCGCCACAGCTCGGGGAAGTCGCCGTCGAAGCAGATCGCCATCCCGATCCGGCCGAGCGGGGTGTCGACGACGGTCACCTCGCCGCCGGGCTCCGCCCAGCCGCCGTGCCGGGCGTCCTCCAGGCGGAACGGGTGGGTCTTGCGGTAGACGCCGAGCACGTCGCCGTCCGGCCCGACCAGCACCGCCGCGTTGCGGACGGCCGTCCCGGCGCGTTCGTAGGTGCCGAAGCACACGTGCACGCCCAGCTCCCGCGCGACCTGCTGGATCGGCTCGCTCACCGGCCCGGGGACGGGCGACGCCAGCGCGCGCAGCCGCGCCGCGGGCACGCCCGGATGGAACCCGGTGGTGCACGTCTCGGGCAGCACGACCAGCTCGGCGCCCGACTCCTGCACGCAGCGCCGCGTCCACGTGACGGCCTTGTCGAGGTTGCGCCGCACCGACGCCTCCGTCAGCGGCCCCGGCTCGGGCGCGAACTGGACCGCCGCCGCGGTGAACGCCCTCATCGCCTGCCCCTGCGGCCCAGCGCGTAGCCGACGGCGACCCCGGCCAGGGCGACCGCGCCGCCCGACAGGAACGCCGCGAGCATCGGCACCGGCGACGCCCGCCGCGGCACCGGCGAAGGCACCGGGGCCGCAGGCGCCTCCGGCGCCGGTTCGGGAACGGCCGGGCGGGTCAGGTCGCGTTCGACGGCGGCGAAGAACTCGGCGGCCGTCTTGCGGGCGACGGCCCCGAGCACCCGCTGCCCGACCCCGCCGATCATGCCGCCGACCGTCGCGTCGGCGTCGTAGTCGACCCGGGTGCCCTCGCCGGAGTCCTCCGACAGCCGCACGCGCACCGTCGCGTCGACCGTGCCGGGCGCGCCCTGGCCGCGCGCCCGCAGCGTGAACGCCCGGGGCGGGTCGGGCTCGGTCAGCTCCACCCGGCCGACGTAGGTGCCCCGGACGGACGCGACGCCCGCCGAGACGGTCATCGTGTAGGCGTCCTCGCCGGCCGCCTCCAGCGAGCGGCAGCCCGGGATGGTGCGGGCCAGCACCTCCGGATCGCGCAGCGCCGCCCAGACGCGCGGCAGCGGAGCCCCGACCGTCGCGGTCCCCATCACCTTCATGAACCGACCCTAAGGAATGCCCGCGCCCCGGCCGAACGGCAACTCCTGCCGAGCGGGCGGCGCTTCTTGGGCAGAATCGGCCCGCGCGTGAACACGGCATGATCAGATGTGTGCCGTCGTGTGACCCGGCTCCCCCGCGGGGAAGGCGAACCTCATCGGGAGTCCAAGCGTCCACCCAAGCGGTGACCGTAGATCGTCGCGCGACAGGCTGCGACGACGGCCGAGGTGAACGGGAGAAGGCGCCTGATGGTAGGGAAACTGCCCGTGGCCGCCACGCTGGCGGCAGGTGTGCTGGGCGTGGCCGCGGGGACGTGGCCGACGGTGCGCGCCGCGGCGGGCGGCGACTCCGGCCCGTCCATGCGCAGCCAGCTCGCCGCCGTGGTGGCCGACCAGCAGTGGCCCGCCCCCAAGCCGGGGTCGTGGACGCCGCCGCAGCCGGCGCCCGACGGCCTGCCGCCCGTCATCGACCGCATCACCACCAACGACAAGGTGGTCTTCCTCACCATCGACGACGGCTACGAGTACGACGCGGAGTTCGTCCGGCTGGTGCGCACCCGCAAGGTGCCCATCATGACGTTCCTGACCACCCGGTACGTCGAGGGCCACGCCCAGTACTTCTGGGCGCTGCGCAACGCCGGGTCGCGGATGGAGAACCACACCATCTCCCACCCCGACATGCGCACGCTCGGCCCCGAGGCGCAGCGCAGGCAGATCTGCGAGGCGTCCCAGACCATCGCCCGGCAGTACGGCCGCCGGCCGGAGATCTTCCGCCCGCCGTTCGGCAGCTACAACAAGACCACGCGCGAGGCCGCCAAGCAGTGCGGCATCAAGTCGCTGCTGCTGTGGTCGGCCGAGTACTACAACGGCACCACCGGCCCCGGCGTCGGCTACGACGGGTTCGCCCGCGCCGACGGCGGCAAGGGGTTCAAGCCGGGCGACATCATCCTCATGCACTACCGCAAGGGCCTGGCCCAGCAGTTCCAGAAGATCCTCGGCTGGCTCCAGCAGCAGGGCTACCGCCCCGCCGCCGTGGAGAACTACCTGCCGCGCTCGCTCGGCGGCAACGCCCCGGACGCGGCCGCGTCGCCCGAGCAGCAGTGAGCCGCGACGCCGCCGGCGTCCCCGGCGCGCAGGCGCAGGCGGTAGAGGTCGTCGGGGGACAGCGGCATGCGGTGGACGCGGATGCCCTCGGCGTCCTCGACCGCGGCGGCGACGACGGCCGAGACCGGGATGACGCCCGCCTCGCCCGCGCCCTTGACGCCCAGCGGGTTGAGCGGTGACGGGGTCTCCAGGTGGGCGGTCTCGATGCGCGGGATCTCCGTCGCGTACGGCATGAGGAAGTCCATGAACGAGGCGTTGAGGAGCTGGCCCGACTCGTCGTAGGCCATGCGCTCGTACAGGGCGCCGCCGATGCCCTGCGCCACTCCCCCGTGGATCTGCCCCTCGACGATGCGCGGGTTGACCAGGCGGCCGCAGTCGTGCACGACCGCGTACCGCAGGATGCGCACCTCGGCGGTGTCGGGGTCGGTCTCGACGATCGCGGCGTGCATCCCGGCGGCGAACGTGGAGCGGACG
Organism: Actinomadura keratinilytica; assembly: GCF_039539665.1. Lineage (NCBI taxonomy): Bacteria > Bacillati > Actinomycetota > Actinomycetes > Streptosporangiales > Thermomonosporaceae > Actinomadura > Actinomadura keratinilytica. Next base: position 3,416 of record NZ_BAABDO010000120.1, on the reverse strand, counting down.
GGCGAGTAGTAGCCGCGCCCCTCCAGCCCCGGTTCCTCGCCGCGCAGCGGGGGCTCGGAGGCGTCGCCGCCGACGGCGAACTGGGTGGCGCGCGCCGCCTCCTCGTCGAAGGCGTACCGCAGCGGGTTGGCCAGGACGGCGACGGTGCGCAGCGGCACCGACGCCGTGGGGTCGCCTTTGACGTGCACGATCCCGTCGGTGATGTCCAGGTCGCGCGGGTCGGCCTCCAGCGCCTCCCCCGCGATGCGCAGCGCCTTGTCCCGCACCTTGCGGGCGGCCAGCGCGATGGCGTTGCCGCTCGTCACGGCGGCGCGGGAGGCGAACGTGCCGACCGCGTACCCGAAGCGGCGCGTGTCGCCCGTCGTGACGTGCACGTCCTCCACCGGGACGCCCAGCTCGGCGGCGGCGATCTGGGCGAACACGGTCTCGTGCCCCTGGCCCTGCGAGGTGAGCCCGGTGGCCACGTGCACGCGCCCGGAGGTGTCGATCTCGACGTGGCCGCCCTCGTACGGCCCGACGCCCGTGCCCTCCACGTAGCAGCCGAGGCCGATGCCGATGCGGCGGCCCTCGGCGGCGGCGCGCGCACGCAGCCGCGCGAACCCGTCCCAGCCGATCATCTCCTTGAGGCGGGCCAGCAGCGCCGGGTAGTCGCCGGAGTCGTAGATCAGGGGGCGGCCGTCCTGGAACGTCAGGCCCTGGTCGTAGGGGAACTCGTCGGGGCGGATGAGGTTGGCCTCGCGCACCTGCGCCCGGTCGCGGCCGAGGTGGTCGGCGATGCGGTCCATCGTGCGCTCCATGCAGAACACGCCCTGCGGGCGGCCCGCGCCCCGGTACGGGGTGACGATGACCGTGTTGGTGTAGAGGCTGGTGACCTCCGCCCGGTAGGCGCCGATCTTGTACGGGCCGAGCAGCTGGGTGGAGGTGACGATCGGGATGATCACCCCGTACGGGGTGTAGGCGCCGTGGTCGTGCAGGATCCGCACGTCCAGGCCGAGCACCCGCCCGTCGTCGTCGAACCCGACCCGCACGTACTGGATCTGGCCGCGTTCGTGGGCGGCGGCGACGAAGTGCTCGCGCCGGTCCTCGGCCCACTTGACCTCCCGGTCCAGCAGCCGGGCCGCCCACGGCACCAGGATCTCCTCCGGCCACGGGTGGACGATCTTGACGCCGAAGCCGCCGCCGACGTCGGGGGCGATCACCTCGACCTTGCCCGGCGGCAGCTCCAGCCGGGCGGCGATGGCGGCGCGCACGCTGGTGGACGCCTGGGTGGAGGAGTAGACGCGCAGCGACCCGTCGGCGGCGTCCCACCGCGCGTACACGCCGCGCCCCTCCAGCGGCATGGACGCGCTGCGCTCGATGTCGAGGCGGAACTCCAGCACGTGCGGGGCGGCGCCGATCGCGGCGTCCACGTCGCCGCCGGTGTGCTGGCGCAGGACGGCGCCGACGTTGCCGGGCACGTCGTCGTGCACCAGGTGCTCGGCGCGGGCGGCCGCCTCGATGCCGACGACGGCGGGCAGCGGCTCGTAGTCGACGCGGATGCGGGCGGCGGCGTCCTCGGCCAGGTAGCGGTCGCGGGCCACGACCATGGCGACGGGCTCGCCGACGTGCCGGACGACGTCGCGGGCCAGCGGGTGGGCGGTGCGGCCGTGGGTGAGGGACGGGTGCGGGATCAGCAGCGGCAGCGGCTCGCCCACCCGGCCCGGCAGGTCCTCCCAGGTGTAGACGGCCACCAGCCCGTCGACGTCGAGGGCGCCGGCGACGTCGACGTCCAGGATGCGGGCGTGCGCGTGGGGCGAGCGGACGAACGCGGCGGCGAGGGCGTCGCGGCCCAGGTCGTCGAGGTAGCGGCCCCGCCCGGTCAGCAGCCGGGGGTCCTCGCGCCGTTGCACCGGCTCGCCGAAGACGCGGGTGCCGCCCATCAGCCCGCCTCCCCGGCCTGTCGCGGGGCCTGCTGTTCGGCCTGGAGCTCGGCGGCCCGGTGGACCGACCGGATGATGTTCTGGTAGCCGGTGCAGCGGCACAGGTTGCCGGAGATGCCCTCCACGACATCCCGGTCGGTGGGCCGGGGGTTGTCGCGCAGCAGCGCCGTCACCGTGCACAGGAAGCCGGGGGTGCAGTAGCCGCACTGCAGGCCGTGGCACTCCTGGAAGGCGCGCTGCACCGGTGACGGCGTGCCGTCCGGCGCGGCCAGGCCCTCCACCGTGGTGACCTCGTGCCCGGCGGCGGTGACGGCGAGCATCAGGCACGAGCGCACCGGCTCGCCGTCCAGCAGCACCGTGCAGCACCCGCACACGCCGTGCTCGCAGCCGACGTGCGTGCCGGTCAGGCCGAGGTCGTGCCGCAGCAGGTCGGACAGCAGGCGGCGGGCGGGCGCCCGGGCCGTGCGGCGCACCCCGTTGACGGTCAGCTCGACCTCGTGGGTCTCCTCCATCACCACCCCGCCTCGTCGTCGGCCGCGGACGTGCGGGCGCGGTCCAGCGCGTCGGCCGTGGCGGCGCGCAGCGCGCGTTCGGTGAGCACGCCCGCCAGGTGCCGCCGGTAGTCGGCACCGGCGTGGATGTCGGTCTCGGGGTCGAGGCGCTCGCGGACGAATCCGGCCACGCCCGACCAGTCGGCGTCGCCGGGCGGGCGGCCGGCCTGCGCCTGCCGGGCCCGGCGGGTCAGGTCGAGCACGAGCGGGACGGCGGCCACGCCGAGGTATCCGGCGCGGGCGGCGCTGACCCGCAGGTCCTCGTCCACGCTGACCACGGCGGCGACCCCGGCGAGGGCGTAGTCGCCGTGCCGCCGGGACGTCTCGGCGAACGCCGCGCCGGTGCGGGGCGGCAGCGCGGGGAAGAACGCCGACCCGGCCAGCTCCCCGGGCCGCAGCGTGCTCTCCAGCGGCCCGGCGAAGAAGTCGGCGGCGCGGATGGTGCGGCGCCCGGCGGCGGACACCGCCTCGACCGTGCCGTCCAGCACGGCCAGCACGGCGGGCAGTTCGGCGGCCGGGTCGGCGTGCGCCAGGCTGCCGACGACCGTGCCGCGGTTGCGGATGGCCGGGTGCGCGACGTGCCGCAGCGCGGCGGGCAGCAGCGGCTGGACGGCCGCGACGGCGGCGGAGCGTTCGACGGCGGCGTGCCGGGCCAGCGCGCCCACGCGCACCCCCCGCGCGTCGGCGCGGAGCCCGCCGAGGCCGGCGACGCGGTTGATGTCGACGATGTGGGCGGGCTCGGCCAGCCGCATGTTGAGCAGCGGCATCAGGCTCTGCCCGCCCGCCAGCACCTTGGCGTCGGCGCCGTGCTCGGCCAGCAGGTCCAGTGCCTCGGCGAGCGTGGCCGGGGCGTGGTAGGCGAACGGCGGCGGTTTCACGGCGCGGCGTCGCCTCCCGCGGGCGCCGCCGCGGCCGCCCCGCCGGGCGGGCCGCCGGACGCGGCGGC
>NZ_BAABDO010000119.1:0-19232 GCF_039539665.1 Actinomadura keratinilytica | reverse complement strand
GGTGGTGGCGGCGGCCGACGCGGCGGCCGCGCTGCGGCCCCGGCTGGAGGCGCTGCGGGCGGAGCTGCCCGGCGGGGCCCTGCTGGACACCGGCGACGCCGCCGACCTGGCCGCGCTCACCGACGTGCTCACCCGGGCCCGGCTGGCGCTGCGCCGCCCCTGGACGGGCCGGCGGCGGCTGGCGGAGCTGGAGCTGCCCGTCCTGCTGGCCCGCGTGGACGAGGCCGAGCGCGCCGCGATGGCCGGGCGGGTCCTCGGCGCGCTGCCCGATGACCTGCGCCGCACCCTGCGCGTCTACCTCGACCACGACCGCGACGCCGCCGCGGCCGCCCGCACGCTGAACGTCCACCGCAACACCCTGGCCTACCGGCTGGCCAGGATCGCCGACCTCACCGGCCGCGACCCCCGCCGCTTCACCGACGCCGCCACCCTGCACGTCGCCCTGGAGGCCGCCGAGACCGGCTGACCCGTCGTGCGCGCTGCACAGTTTGCAGGGAGCCGCGGCGGCGATCCTTCGTCAGGTCGCCCAATGCCCGGCGCGGGCGGGGCCCGTATGGTCGGTGCCTTGGAAGAAGGGAGGCCGGCCGTGCAGATCGTCATCGCGCCCGACTCGTTCAAAGGCAGCCTGAGCGCCGCCCAGGTGTGCGCCGCCGTGGAAGAGGGGGTGCGGCGGGCGGCTCCCGGTGCCGAGGCCGTCGCGGTGCCGATGGCCGACGGCGGCGAGGGCACCCTGGACTGCTTCCTGCGCGGCGCCGGCTGGCAGGAGGTCCGGATGACCGCGCACGACCCGCTGGGACGCCCCGTCGCGGCCCGGTACGCGCTGTCGCGGGACGGACGCGCCGCCGTCGTCGAGCTGGCCTCGGCGTCCGGGCTGCCGCTGCTGGACCCCGGCGAGCTGGACCCGCTGCGCGCCGACACCCGCGGCACCGGCGAGCTGGTCGCCGCCGGGCTGCGGCGCGCCGCCCGCGACGTGCTGGTGTGCATCGGCGGCAGCGGCGGCACCGACGGCGGCACCGGGCTGCTGCGCGCGCTGGGCGTGCGCTTCACCGACGCCGCCGGCGCCGAGCTGCCGCCCGGCGGCGCGGCGCTGGCCCGGCTCGCCGCGATCGACGACTCCGGGCTTGCCGACGGGGTGCGCGAGGCCCGCTTCCGCGTCGCCTGCGACGTGACCAACCCCCTGGTGGGGCCGCGCGGCGCGGCGGCGGTGTACGGGCCGCAGAAGGGCGCCACCCCCGAGCAGGTCGCCGAGCTGGACGCGGCCCTGGTGCGGTTCGCCGACGTGCTGGCCGAGCGCACCGGGCGGCGCGTGCACGACCTGCCGGCCGCCGGGGCGGCGGGCGGCTGGCTGGCCGCCCTGGTCGGCGTGCTGGACGCCGCGCCCGCCCGGGGCGCCGAGCTGGTGGCCGACCTGGTGGGCCTGCCCGCGGCGCTCGACACCGCCGACCTGGTGATCACGGGGGAGGGGCGGCTGGACGACCAGAGCGCGGGCGGCAAGGTCGTCTCCGTCGTGGCGGACCTGGCGCGCGAGCGCGGCGTGCCGGTCGTGGCGCTGGCCGGGAGCGTGGCCGGGCCGCTGGACGACCTGCACGCGCTCGGGCTGACCGCCGCCTTCAGCCTGGCCGACGGCCCGCGCACGCTGGCCGAGCTGACCGAGGGGGCGGCCGGCCTGCTCGCGGCCGCGGCCGAGCAGGTCGTCCGCCTGTTCCTCGCCTGACCCGGCCGTCCCCGACGTCAGCTCGACGCGGGCTCCGGCTCGGGCCCGGTGCGCTCCGCGGCGGCAGGCGCGGCGTCCCGCGCAGGCTCCTTGATCTGCAGGAGCGGGATGAACACGTGCGCCAGGGGGCCGATCGCCACGGCGTACAGCAGGGTGCCGACACCGACCGTGCCGCCGAGCAGCCAGCCCGCCGCCAGCACGCTCAGCTCGATGGAGGTGCGCACGACGCGGACCGAGTGGCCGCGGGCCGCCAGCCCCGTCATCAGCCCGTCGCGCGGCCCCGGCCCCAGCCCGGCGCCGATGTAGCAGCCGGTGGCGAACCCGCCGACCGCGATGCCCGCGACCAGGAACGCCCAGCGGGCCGCGGCCGCGTGCGGGTCCGGCAGCAGGTACAGGAACACGTCGGCGAACACCCCGACGAGCAGCGCGTTGCTGACCGTGCCGATCCCCGGCCGCTGCCGCAGCGGGATCCAGGCCAGCATCACCAGGGCCCCGATGATGACGATCCACGCGCCGAACGACAGCCCGAACCGGCGGGCCAGGCCCTGGTGGAACACGTCCCACGGGTCGTTGCCGAGCCCCGACGACACCTGCAGGGCGATGCCCAGACCGTAGAAGGCCAATCCCGCGTACAGCTGGACCAGACGGCGAGCCATCAGGGCCATTCGCACCTACTCTCCTACCTCGGCTTTTGGACAACGTCCATCATTTTGGACGGCAATGGCCTGGCCCACATAGGGCCAATCATGCAAAAGTGGACCCATGACCTCCCGCTATGTGAGCGGTCCGCAGCTGGCCCGGCTGCTCGGCGACGTCCCGCAGGAGCGCCCGTACTACCTGGCGCTGGCGCGGGCGGTGCGCGGCCTGGTCCTGGACGGGCGGCTGGCGCTGCGCACGCGCCTGCCCGCCGAACGCGACCTGGCCGCCGCCCTGGGCGTCAGCCGCACCACCGTGACGGCCGCCTACGACCGGCTCCGCGCCGACGGCTACATGGAGAGCAGGCAGGGCGCCGGAAGCTGGACGGCGCTGCCCACGACGAACATGGCCGCCGTCGCCTCCGCCCGGCGCGGCGGCGCCGAGGGCGACCCGCGGTTCGGCATGGCCGCGGCGCCCACCGGCCCCGGCTTCATCGACCTGGGCTGCGCCACCCCCGCGGCACCTGAGATCTTCGGCGCGGCCGTCGACGCCGCCGTGGCCGAGCTGCCCCGGCACACCGCCGAACCCGGATACCAGCCCGCCGGGCTGCCCGAGCTGCGCGAGGTGATCGCCGACGGCTACACCGCGCGCGGGCTGCCCACCCGCGCCGACCAGATCGTCGTCACCACCGGCGCGCAGCACGCCCTGACGCTGCTGACCCAGCTGATGGTGCAGGCGGGCGACCCGGTGCTGGTGGAGCGGCCCACCTACCCGCACGCGCTGGGCGCGCTGCGCCGCCGCGGCGCCCGGCTGGTGCCGGTCGGCGTCGCCGACGGCTGGGACGTCGAGCTGATCGCCGCCACCATGCGGCAGACGGCCGTGCGCACCGTCTACACCGTCCCCGAGTTCCACAACCCGACCGGCCTGCTGATGCCCGCGTCCGACCGGGAGGCGCTGGTGGAGGCCGCCCGCCGCGCCGACGCCGTGCTCATCGCCGACGAGACGTTCGCGGGCCTGGCGCACGACCTGACCGCCCCCGTGCCGCCGCCGCTGGCGGCGTTCGACACCGGCGGCCGGGTGGTGAGCGTCGGGTCGGCGTCCAAGCTGCTGTGGGGCGGGCTGCGCATCGGCTGGATCCGGGCGTCCGCGCCGCTGGCGCGCCGGCTGGTCCTGTCACGCGAGGCCACCGACATCGCCAGCCCGGTGCTCGAGCAGCTGATCGTGCGGGAGCTGCTGCTGCGGCTGGAGGAGGTGCGGGCCGAACGCGCCGCGGCGCTGCTGCGCGGCCGCGACGCGCTGGCCGCCGCGCTGCGCGAGCGGCTGCCCGGCTGGACCTTCACCCTGCCCGAGGGCGGCATGTCGCTGTGGCCGCGGCTGGAGGCGCCGGTCGCCACGCAGATCGCCGACGCGGCGCTGCGGCTGGGCGTGCGGGTGGTGCCCGGCCCGGTGTTCGGCGAGGACGGCGTGCTGGAGGACCGGCTGCGCCTGCCGTACGTCCTGCCGCCCGAGACGCTGCGCGTCGCGGTGGACCGGCTGGCGCAGGCGCAGGCGGAGGTGGACGCGGCGCCCGCCGTCCGGCCGTCGCTGCCCGCCTACGTGTGATGCCGCGCGGACGTCCCGGGAGGCGCCGCGGGAGACGTCACCGGAGGCGTCGCGCGCGGGCGGTGGCGTGTCGCGGGACGCGCGTCAGGGCGCGCGCTGGATGTACCCGACGAGGTACTCGCGTTCGCTCTCCAGCTCGTCGATGCTGCTTTTGACCACGTCGCCGATGCTGACGATCCCGACCAGCCGCCCGCCGTCGGTGACGGGCAGGTGCCGGATGCGGTGCTCGGTCATCGTGCGCCGCAGCTCGTCCACGTCGGCGTCGGGCGGGCAGGTGCGCACCTCCGCGGTCATGATCTCGGCGACGGGGCGGCCGAGCAGTGCGGCGCCCTGCTCGTGCAGGCGGCGCACCACGTCCCGCTCGGAGACGATCCCGGCGATCGCCGCGCCGTCCGGCGAGACCACCGCCGCGCCGATGTTGTGCTGGGCCAGGGTGGCCAGCAGGTCCCGGACGGTGGCCTCGGGTCGCACCGTGGTCACCGCGTCGCCTTTCCTACGCAGGATGTCGCGGATTCGCATGTCACACACTCCGGCGCCGGTAGGGCCCACCTGCCGAGGGGGCGTCGGCCTGATGTCGTGTTCACAAGTTCGCATGTCCGGGGCCGCCGGAAAACCCCTCGCGGGTAAACCCTGCCGACTTCAGGCCGACTCAGGGTCGGCTCGGCTCCCGCCGGTGTGCTCGCTCAGCCCGCGCCGATGTGCTCGGCGATCCACTCGGCGACCAGCTCGGGGCGGCTGCGCGGCACCCAGTGCCCGGCGTCGACCGTCCGCAGCGACAGGTCGGGTGCGCGCCCGGCCAGGCCGGCCACCAGGTGCGGGGAGACGAACAGGTCGCGGGTGGGCACGATCACCTGCGTCGGCACGTCCGTGCGCCGCTCCCGCGGCCTGCGCAGGCGCTGGCGCATGTTGGCCCGGTACAGCCGGACGCCGACGGCGCCGTCGCGCGGCAGCGTCCGCGCCGGGTGCCCGGGACGGGGCGGCACGCCCTCGCCCGCCTCCAGGGCGCGGGCGAACACGCGGGCGGCCCCGGCGCGCCACAGCACCTCGGGCAGCAGCGGCGTCTGGAACGCGTAGATGTACCAGGACCGCAGCGCCTGCCCGGCCGCCTGCCGCAGGTTGCGCGGGGTCGGACGCCGCAGCCTGCGGCGCATCCAGTGCGCCACGTGGTCCAGGCACGGGCCGGAGATCGAGGTGAACGAGGCGAACCGCTGCGGGACGGTGCACACCGCCTCCCACCCCTGGATGGACCCCCAGTCGTGCCCGGCCAGGTGCACCTTCTTGTCCGGCGCGGTGGCGTCCAGCACCGCCTCCAGGTCGGAGATCAGGTAGTCCAGGGTGTACCGCCTGCGCCCGCGCGGCCGCGACGAGGCGCCCGCGCCGCGTACGTCGTAGCGCACGACGTGGAAGCGGTCGGCGAGGCGTTCGGCCACCTCGTCCCACACCGCGTGGGTGTCGGGGTAGCCGTGCATGAGCAGCACGGTCGGCCGGGACGGGTCGCCCTGCTCGTACACGGCCAGGTCGACGCCGTCGCCGCGCACGCGCCGCCGCCTCTTGGCCGCGCGCCCGGCCGCGGCCATCGGCTTGCCGGGGCCGGTCCCGGCCGCGCCGGCCTGTGCCGCGCCGACCTGTGCCGGGGCGCTCTCCGCCGGATCGGGGCGCGCCGGATCGGGGCGCGCCGGATCGGGCCGCGCCGGGGCGGTCTCCGCCAGGGCAGGCTGCACCGGGGCGGCGGGGCGGATCTCGTTCACCGTCATGCGGACGCCTTTCCGTCGGCGCGCCGGCGCGCGTGCGGCGGGTGGGGGTCGGACCGGCGTCCGCACGCCGACGGACGCCACGTCGAAAATGTACGGCATGCCGCCGCGCGGGGGGAGATTCCCCGCCGGGGAAGCGGTCCGGGCGCCGCGGCCACGGGGTCAGGACGGGGCCTGGCCCGCCGCCTGCGCGGCGGGGGAGCGCCTGAGGTACTCCAGGGCCCGCAGCGTCGAGCAGATCTGCGAGGGGTGGTGCGACGGCCGCAGGTACACCGGCGCCTCCCCGATCAGCAGCCGGAAGACGCCGGGCACGTGGCCCTTGCGGACCGACCGCCGGTAGGCGCGGTAGAGGCGCGGCAGCGTCACCGGGCCGCGCACGTTCGGGTCCCGCTTGAGCAGGTAGACCGCCCCGCCGATCAGCGCCCAGTACAGGAACAGCAGCGACACCGCCCAGGCCGCGACGCGCATCGGGTAGCGCCCGCCCATCGCCCGGTACACGTCGAACACCACCGAGCGGTGCTCGACCTCCTCGGCGCCGTGCCAGCGCAGCAGGTCCAGCATGGTCGGGTCGGCGCCGTCGGCGTCCAGCCGCCGGTTGTCCATGATCCACTGGCCGAGCACGGCGGTGTAGTGCTCGATCGCGGCGACCGCGGCGAGCTCGAAGCGCAGCCGCCGCCGCCACGCCCGGGGCGAGCGCTTCTTCAGCTCGGCCATCCGCGCGGGCCGCTCGGCGTTGCCGCGCGCGGCCTGCTCGGTGATCGGGCTGACGTCGATGCCGTTGGCCGCCAGCACCCGGTCCAGCACGCCCTGGTGGGAGCGGGCGTGCACCATCTCCTGTCCGATGAACCCCTTGATCTCCTCCAGCAGCCGCTCGTCGGTGATGTGCGGGCGGGCGTCCCGGACGCACTGGATGAACCACTTCTCGCCCTCGGGCAGGACGATGTGGAAGGAGTTGATGATGTGCGTGGCCACCGGGTCGCCGGGGATCCAGTGGAGCGGGGTGTCCGACCAGTCGAACGACACCCGGCGCGGCTTTATCACGGGATGCCGTTCGTCGACGTCCGTCATCGCTCTCTCCTCGGGCACGACCGAAGCCGGTTCGGTGGTCACAGAAGTGAACCGCGCGCCGGGAGCGGGGTCTGCGCAGCCAGGCCACAAAAACCGGGCCCGGGGTTGGCACCCGGGTGACAGAAACCGTGCGGGTCAGGAGGTGACGCGGTGGGCGCCGGTGTAGACGTTCATGGTCTCGCCGCGCAGGAACCCGACCAGGGTCATGCCGGCGTCCTCGGCCAGGTCCACCGCGAGCGACGACGGCGCCGACACCGCCGCCAGCACCGGGATCCCGGCCTGCGCCGCCTTCTGGGTGAGCTCGAAGGAGGCCCGGCCGCTGACCATCAGGATCCGGCCGGTCAGCGGCAGCAGGCCGGCCCGCAGCGCCCAGCCGACGACCTTGTCGACGGCGTTGTGCCGGCCCACGTCCTCGCGCACGGCCAGCGGTTCGCCGGACGCGTCGAACAGCGCGGCCGCGTGCAGGCCGCCGGTGCGGTCGAACACCCGCTGCGCCCGCCGCAGCCGCTCGGGCAGCCGCGCCAGCATCTCGGGCGTCAGCTCGACGGGATCGGCGGCGATGTCGTAGCGGCGCTCCACGCGCAGCGCCTCGATGCTGGACTTGCCGCACACGCCGCAGGCGCTGGTGGTGGCGAACGCGCGGGCCATGCCCGGGGCGGGCGGGGGCACGTGGTCCGCCAGCACCACGTCCAGGGTGTTCTGCTCGGCGGTGTCGGCGCAGTAGCGCAGGGCCACCAGGTCGTCGGCCCGCGCGATGACGCCCTCGGCGGCCAGGAACCCGGCGACCAGGTCGAAGTCGTCGCCGGGGGTGCGCATGGTGATGGTGAGCGGGCGGCCGGCGACGCGGATCTCCAGGGGCTCCTCGACGGCGAGGGTGTCGGGCCGCCGTCCCCGCACCCCCGCGGTGCTCAGCCGCAGGACCGGTTTGCGTACGGTGATCCGCCCCATAGCCGCGACCGTACCCTGCGGGACGCCGTCGCGCGAGATCAGCGGCCTGCGGCGGCTCGCGCCGGCACGGTGAAACGTGGTGGGTTTCGCGATTGTTATCCGGGTTTCACGCCCGATGGGGTATTGGTGAGGCATGTCGGTGACCGCACCCATACGCTCCGTTTGCTTGATCATTTCGCGTGTGGTCGGTTAAATCCCGCTGTGACCTCCCCCGCTGTGCGCCTGACCCAGTACGCCCGCGGTGGCGGCGCGGGCAAACTGCCGCCCGGCGAGCTGGAAGGACTGATCCGCGGACTGACCGGGCCGGCTGGCGACGGCGCCCTGCTGCTCGGCGCCGCCGACGGCGACGACGCGGCCGTGCTGCGGCTCGACGGCACCCGCGCGGTGGCGTCCACCGTGGACGTGGTGCCGCCCGTCGTGGACGACCCCTACGACTGGGGCCGGATCGCCGCGGCCAACGCCCTGTCGGACGTGTACGCCGTGGGCGGCGAGCCCGTCATGGCGCTCAACCTGCTCGGCTGGCCGCGCGACGTGCTGCCCGCGGACCTGGCCCGGGAGGTGCTGCGCGGCGGCCGCGACGTCGCCGCCCGCGCGGGCTGCCCGGTCGCCGGCGGGCACAGCGTCGACGACCCCGAACCCAAGTACGGCCTGGCGGTGACCGGCACCGCGGACCCCGGCAGGCTGCTGCGGCTGGCCGACGGGCGGCCCGGCCTGCCGCTGTCGCTGACCAAGCCGATCGGCACCGGCGCGCTCACCGCCCGGCACCGCGCCACCGGCGAGAGGTTCCCGCACGCCGTGGAGACGATGGCGGCCCTGAACGCCGAGGCCGCCCGGCTGGCGCTGGCCGCGGGCGTGCGCTGCGCCACCGACGTCACCGGCTTCGGGCTGCTCGGCCACCTGTACAAGCTCGCCCGGGCCAGCGGCGTCACCGCCGTGCTCGACGCCGCCGCCGTGCCCGTCCTGGACGGGGCGCGCGAGTGCGTCCGCGACGGGTTCGTGCCCGGCGGCACCCGCCGCAACCTGGCGTGGGTGTCCCCGCACGCCGACTTCGGCCGCCTCGCCGAGGAGCGCCGGCTGCTGCTGGCCGACGCGCAGACCTCCGGCGGCCTGCTGATCGCCGGCGAGATCCCCGGCGCGGTCGTCATCGGCGAGCTCGTCGAACGCCGCGCCCACACCCTCGTCGTCCGCTGACCCCCGGTCCGGTCGTCCGCTGATCACGCGGCGTCCGCCGATCCCGCCGCGGCCCGTTCGGCCGCTGATCACGCGGGTAGGAACGCGGTCCGGCACGTGTCCGCGCCACGGCGGATCTCGGGGGGAGCGCATGGCGACGACTCCGGCGCGCGCGCCGTCCGGGCGCACGTTCTTCGGGCACCCCTGGGGGCTGGCCACGCTCTTCTTCACCGAGATGTGGGAGCGGTTCAGCTTCTACGGGATGCGCGGGATCCTGGTGCTGTTCCTGATCGCCCCGCCGTCCCAGTCGGGCCTGGGCCTGGCCGAGGGCACCGCCAAGGCGCTGCTGGGCGTCTACATGGCGATGGTCTACTTCGCCGCCCTGCCCGGCGGCTGGGTGGCCGACCGGCTCCTGGGCGCGCGCCGCACCGTGCTGGCGGGCTGCGCGGTCATCATGTGCGGGCACGTGGCGATGGCGGTGCCGGCCGGGCCCGGGCCGGTCTACCTGGGCCTGGCACTGATCATCCTGGGGTCGGGGCTGCTCAAGCCGAACATCTCCACGATGGTCGGCCGGCTGTACGCCCGGGAGGACGACGCGCGCCGCGACTCGGCGTTCTCGCTGTTCTACCTGGGCGTCAACATCGGCGCGCTGGCCCCGTTCGTCGTCGGCTACCTCGGCGAGAACGTCAACTGGCACCTGGGGTTCGGCGCGGCGGCCGCGGGCATGGCGCTCGGCCTGACCCAGTACGTGCTCGGCACCCGGCACCTGCGCGGCGTCGGCGACCGGCCCGGGCACCGGCTGACCCCGGACGAGCGCCGCCGGCTCGCGCGGGCGGCGGTCGCCGAGGCCGCGGCGGCGGCGATATACATGGCCGACGCCGCCGTCCTGCTCGACGGGATCACGGTCGACGACGTCACCGTGGCGCTGACCGTGCTGGCCGTGGCCGTCCCGGTGGCCTACTTCGCCTACCTGTTCCGCAGCCGCGAGGTGACCGCCGAGGAGCGGAGGCGGCTGCGCGCCTACGTGTGGCTGTTCGCCGCCGCCGCGCTGTTCTGGATGATCTACGACCAGGCGGCCGGGCCGCTCAACATCTTCGCCGCGCGCAGCGTGGACCTGACCGTGTTCGGCCGGCGGATGCCCGCGAGCTGGACGCAGAACATCAACCCCATCATGATCATCTGCCTGTCCGGGTTCTTCGCCTGGCTGTGGCTGCGCCTGGGCGACCGGGTGAGCATCCCGCAGAAGTTCGCCTTCGGGCTGGTGATGTGCGGGCTGTCGTTCGCGGTGATGTCCGCGGCGGCGCACGCGGCGGCCGGCGGCGCCCGGGTGTCGCTGCTGTGGCTGGTCGCCGTCTACCTGCTGCAGACCGTGGGGGAGCTGGCGCTGTCGCCGGTCGGGCTGTCGGTCACCGTCAAGCTGGCGCCCCGCGCGTTCGCCGGCCAGCTGCTGGGCGTGTGGTTCCTGGCGGTGGCGTGCGGCGACGCGCTCGGCGGGCAGGTCGCCCGGCTGCAGGACGTCGTGGGCGGGGTGCGGTACTTCCTGCTGCTGGGCGCGGTGACCGTCGCGGCGGGCGCGGCCATGTTCGCCTTCGCCCGGACGCTGAGCCGCTTGGCGGGCCAGGGCGGCGACCGCGAGCCCAGCACCGCCGCCGTCCCGTGACCGGCGGCGCCTTCGCGACACGGCGCCTTCACGACATGCGGCGCCCTACGACGCGGGGTCCGGCCGCAGCACGGTGCGCAGGTCGTCCAGCACCGCCGGGTCCTCGATCGTCGACGGCACCGCGACCTCCCGGCCGTCGGCGATGCCGCGCATCGCGGCGCGCAGGATCTTGCCCGAGCGGGTCTTGGGCAGCGCCCGCACCACCGCGACCTCCTTCAGCGCCGCGACGGGGCCGACCTGCTCGCGCACCATCCGCACCACCTCCTCGCGCAGCACCGCGGGATCGACGTCCGCGCCGCTCGCCGGCACCACCAGCGCCCGCGGCACCTGCCCCTTCACCGCGTCCTGGACGCCGATGACCGCGCACTCGGCCACCGCCGGATGCGCGGCGATCACCTCCTCCATCGCGCCCGTCGACAGCCGGTGCCCGGCCACGTTGATGACGTCGTCGGTGCGGCCCATCACCCACACGTAGCCGTCCTCGTCGAGGTGGCCGCCGTCGCCGGTGAGGTAGTGGCCGGGGTGGCGGGTCAGGTACGACTCGACGAACCGCGCGTCGTCCTGCCACAGCGTCGGCAGCGTGCCCGGCGGAAGCGGCAGCCGCACGACGATGTCGCCGTCCACGCCGGGCGGGGCGGGGGTGCCGTCGGACCTCAGCACCCGCACGTCGTACCCGGGGACGGGCACCGACGGCGACCCCGGCTTGACCGGCAGGGGCTCCAGGCCGCGCGGGTTCGCCGCCATCGGCCACCCGGTCTCGGTCTGCCACCAGTGGTCGATCACGGGGCGGCGCAGCAGGTCGGCCGCCCACCGGTAGGTGTCGGCGTCCAGCCGCTCGCCCGCCAGGAACAGCGCCTCCAGGCGCGACAGGTCGTAGGCGGCGAGCAGCTCGCCGCGCGGGTCCTCCTTCTTCACCGCCCGGATCGCGGTCGGCGCGGTGAACAGCACCTTGACCCGGTGCTGCGACGCCACCCGCCAGAACGCGCCCGCGTCCGGCGTGCCGACCGGCTTGCCCTCGTACAGGACGGTCGTGCACCCGGTCAGCAGCGGCGCGTACACGATGTAGGAGTGCCCGACGACCCAGCCGACGTCCGAGGCCGCCCAGAACACGTCGCCGGGCCCCACGCCGTAGATGTTCTCCATCGACCAGCGCAGCGCGACCGCGTGCCCGCCGTTGTCGCGGACCACGCCCTTGGGGCGGCCCGTCGTGCCGGAGGTGTAGAGGATGTACAGCGGGTCGGTGGAGGCCACCGGGACGCACTCGGCCGGCTCGGCCTGCGCGACCGCCTCGTCCCACTCCACGTCGCGCGGGCGCACCAGGTCGGCGTGCAGCTGCGGGCGCTGCCGGATCACGCAGCGCTCGACCTTGTGCGCGGCCAGCTCGAGGGCCTCGTCCAGCAGCGGCTTGTACGCCACCAGGCGGCTGCCCTCGATGCCGCACGACGCCGACACCACGGCCTTGGGCCGGGCGTGGTCGATGCGCGCCGCCAGCTCGCGGGCGGCGAACCCGCCGAACACCACCGAGTGCACCGCGCCCAGCCGGGCGCACGCCAGCATGGCGATCACCGCCTCGGGGATCATCGGCAGGTAGATCACCACCCGGTCGCCGCGGTCGACGCCCTGCGCGCGCAGCGCCCCGGCGAACCGCGCCACCAGGTCGGTCAGCTCCCGGTAGGTGTAGGTGCGCACGGTGCCGGTGACGGGGCTGTCGTAGATGAGGGCGGCCTGGTCGCCGCGGCCCTCCTCCACGTGCCGGTCCAAGGCGTTGTCGCAGGTGTTGAGCTCGCCCCCGGTGAACCACCGGTAGAACGGCGCCGCCCCGTCGTCCAGCACCCGGTCCGGCGGGACCAGCCAGCGGATGTCGCGGGCCGCCAGCCCCCAGAACCGGGTCGGGTCGGTGATGCTGCGTTCGTACGCGGCCACGTAGGCGCCCATGTCGTCCTCCGGGTCGGGTCCCCCGCCCCAATTCGCGATTCGGGGCGCACCCCTATAGGGCATGCCCGCGGCGTCGTTCGTCAAGTCCCGCACGGGCGTTTCACCGTGCGGCCACCGGAGCCGCGTCCGGCCCGGCCGCGGCCGACCGCGGTCAGCCGTGGCGCAGGCCGTGCCCCGCCGCGACGACCGCCGCCAGCAGGCCACCCGCGGCCACGATGGCGAAGCACAGCTGGTAGGCCCCCTGCGACGGCACGGACGTGCCCGCGATGGTGTGCGCGCTGAGCACGGCGGCGGTGACGGCGCCCGCGACGCTGCCGCCCGTCGTGCGCACCAGCGAGTTGATGCCGCTGGCGATGCCGCTCTGGTCCATCGGCACGTGCCGCACCGCCAGCGTGCCCAGCGCCGCGTAGGCGATGCCGAACCCGACGCCCTGGATGGTGCTGAACGCCAGCATGTCGTAGGCGTGGGAGATGGACACCGCCAGCCACAGGTAGCTGACGGCCACGAACGCCGACCCGACGGCCAGGGTGTAGGCGGGCCCGATGCGGGCGGCGATGCGCCCCGACAGCGTCGACAGCACCAGCATGGTGACGGTGTTGGGCAGCATGTACAGGCCCACGTCCAGCACCGAGCCGTCCAGTCCGTAGCCGACCTCGTCCCGGCGCGCCTGCACCAGGCCCGCGATGAGGGTGAACGTGGCGAACATCGAGAAGCCCAGCAGCGCCGAGGCCAGGTTCGCCGACAGCGACTTCGGGCCGACCAGCAGTGCCAGGCGCACCAGCGGCTCGCGCACCCGCAGCTCGATCGCCACCCACACCGCGCACAGCACGGCGGCGCCGCCGAACAGCGCCAGCACGCCGGCCGACGTCCAGCCCCACCGGTTGCCCTGGCTGACGCCCAGCAGCAGGCACAGCAGCCACGCCGCCAGCACGGCCGCGCCGGGCAGGTCGGGGCGGCCGCCCACGCGGGCGCCGTTGTCGGGCGCGCACAGGCGCACCAGCGCCAGCCCGGCCGCGGCCAGTCCCGCGGCCACCCAGAAGATCGGCTGGTGCCCCTCGGCCCGGTCCGCGATCAGTCCGGTGACGATCATGCCGGCGGTGCCGCCCACGCCCATGGTGGCGCTGACCACGCCGATCGCGGTGGTGATCCGCTCGGCCGGGAAGGTGTCCCGGATCATGCCGATGGCCAGCGGGATCAGCGCCGCCGAGGTGCCCTGCAGGGTGCGCCCGGCGACCAGCACGCCGAGCGAGCCGGACAGCGCGCACACCACCGACCCGGCCAGCAGCAGCCCCATCGCCAGCATGACCATGCGCTTCTTGCCGTACATGTCGCCGAGCCGCGACAGCACCGGCGTGGCCACCGCACCGGCCAGCAGGGACGCGGTGAACACCCAGGTCACCGCGCTGACCGAGGCGTCGAACAGGCGCATCAGCTGGGGCAGCACGGGGATGACCAGGGTCTGCTGCACCGACACCACCAGTCCCGCCGCGGACAGCGCCAGCAGCGCCGGTCCGGTGCGCGGCGCCGCGGGGGCGCGCTCGGTCAGGTCGGTGGCTGGCGTGGCGACGCCGGGCATGCAGCAACAACCTCCTGGGCCCGCGTGCCGGGCCGGGTTCGGGGGGAAGATGGACAAATCCGAAATTGTACTTAGTTCATGAAATTAAGTAATTACACTGTAAGGTGAATCACATGTCTCCCCCGCAGCAGGTCGGTCCCACCGGTGACGTGCCCGCCCGCGCCGTGTCCGGCGGCGACGCGTCCGGCGGCGACGCGTCCGGCGCTGTGCCCGACGCCGTACCCGGCGGTCTACCCGACGCCGTACCCGACGCCGTACCCGACGACATCGTGGAGATCGAGCAGGCGCTGAGCCGGGTGGCGCACATGCTCGCGCGGCACCGCCTGCACGACCGGACGGTCGCGGCCGCCGGGGTGCCGGTGGACCGCGCCGCCGTGCCGCTGCTGCGGCTGCTGGCCGACACCGGCGGGCCGATGCGGCCCGGTGAGCCGGCCGCCCGCCTGGCCGTCGAGGCCCCGCACGTGTCCCGCCTCGTGCGGCGCCTGGAGAAGGCCGGCTACGTCGAGCGGGTGCCCGACGCCCGCGACCGGCGCGCCCAGCCGGTCCGGCTGCGCGCCGAGGGACGCGACGCGGTCGAGCGCCTGCGGGCGGTGGGGCGCCGCTGGATGCACGAGGCGCTCGCCTCGTGGTCGGAGGAGGAGCGCCGGCGGCTCGCCGAACTCGTCGACCCGGCCGGACGCGACCGCCGTGCGCCCGGCTCCTGACGGGCCGATGCGGACTGATCGACACCGTATCGCGCGCAGAGCGGGTCACGGGCGGTTTTCCTGACCTTTCCGGGCGCTGCCTGCCTCCCCGCCGTTCCGGCCGCCATTGTTCAAGGTCATGGTTCAAGATCATGGTTCAAGGTCATGGTTCGGGTGCATGTCCGGGACGCATGTTCGGTTCGCCCCCTTACGGCCGTTCCGCCGATTTCCGGGCGCGGTTCCCGGAAGGAGGTCTCACCTCCCGTTCTGCTGCTTCCCGCCCCGTCATGCTCCACTCTGGTGCCGCCCATCCGGAACAGGAATTGTGATCTCATACTGTGGGCCCGTTCGGCTTTCGCGACGGCCCCCGGCGTCCATAGGGTTGCTCAACGTGGACCCCCGGCCAAATGTCCTTCGTATCCCCGTCCTCCGCGTCCGCGGCCATCGCGATCGGCCTCTCCGCGAACGGCCCGCCCGCCGCCCGCCCGGCGGCCGCCGGTCCGTCTCCGGGCGCCGGTCCGCCCGCCCGCGGCGCGCCGTCGCGCCCGGTCCCCGGAAAGGGCGCTGATGCAGGTCGTCGCGACCGCCGGGCACGCCGGCCACGGCAAGTCCACGCTCGTGCGCGCCCTGACCGGGCTGCCGCCGGCCGGGCGGGACGAGCCGGCCGACCCCGGCGCGGATTCCGGCGGCGGTGCCGGCCGCAACGGCGCCTCCTCCCCGGGGCTGGAGTTCGCCCTGACGACGCTGCCGTCGGGCCGCCGGCTGGCGTTCGTGGACGTCCCGGGGCACGAACGGGCCGTCGCCACCATGCTCGCGGGCGCGGGCCCCGTCCCGGCGGTGGTGCTCGCGGTGGCGGCCGACGAGGGGTGGATGCCGCAGTCGGAGGAGCACCTGGCTGCCATCGACGCCCTCGGCGTGCGCAACGGCGTGCTGGTGGTGACCCGCTCCGACCGCGCCGACCCCCGGCTGGCGCTGCGCCAGGCGCGCGAACGGCTCGCCCGCACCGGCCTGCGCGGCGCCGAGAGCGTCACCGTCAGCGCCCGCACCGGCGCCGGCATCGCGGAGCTGACCGCGGCGCTGGACCGCCTGGCCGGGCGGCTGCCGGTGCCCGACCTGGCGGCGCCCGTCCGGCTGTGGGCCGACCACGTCGGGCGCGGCCCGGGCGGCGGCGCCCTCGTCCACGGCACGCTGGCCGCCGGGACGATCGACGCGGGCGACGAGCTGCTGCTCATGCCCGCCGGGACGCGGGTGCGGGTGCGGTCCCTCGAGGCGGGCGGGGAGCCGTGCACGCGGGCGCACGGCGCGACGCGCGTGGCGGTGGAGCTGGACGGCGTCGCCCCCGCCCGGGTCGCCCGCGGCATGGCCCTGGTCACCCCGCACCGGTGGACCGCCACCGGCTGCATCGACGTGCGCACCGGGTTCGGCGAGGCGTCGGGGCGGCTGGCCCGGCGCATGACCCTGCACATCGGCGCGGCGGCCGTGCCCGTGGCGCTGCGGCCGCTGGGCCCCGACACCGCCCGCCTGACCCTCAACACGCGGCTGCCGCTGCACGTCGGCGACGTCGCCGTGCTGCGCGACCCGGCGCGCCGCGCCGTCGCCCGGGTGAGCGTGCTGGACGTGCGGCCTCCGACGCTGGTGCGGCGCGGCGACACCGCCGCCCGCGCCCGGGAGCTGGCGTCCTGGCCGGACCGCCCCGACGGCGAGGTGATGCTGCGCCGCCACGGCGTGCTGCACGCCGCGGAACTGGCCGGAATGGGCTGCGCGCCGCCCGCCGGCGCCGTGCGGGTCGGCGGCTGGCTCGCCGACCCCGGCCACTGGGAGGCGCTCTACCACCGCCTGGCCGGCCTCGTCGCCGAGCGCGCCGCGTCCCGGCCGATGGCGCCCGGCCTGCTGCTGGAACGTGCCCGGCTGCGGCTCGGCCTGCCCTCGTGCCGCCTGGTCGAGGCGCTGGTGCGGCCTCCGGTGCGGCTGGCCGGCGACCGGGTGCACGGCCCCGACCAGGGCCCGCCGCCGCACGTCGTCGTCGCGGTGGGGCGGCTGCGCGAGGAGCTGCGGTCCGCGCCGTTCTGCGCGCCCCTGCCCGGACGGCTGGCCGAGCTCGGCCTGACCCCGCCGGTGCTGGACGCCGCCGAGCAGGCGGGCGCGATCCTGCGGCTGGGCGGCGACGTCGTCCTGCCGTCCGGGGCCGACCGGGAGGCGCTGCGGATCCTCGGCGCGCTGCCGCAGCCGTTCAGCGTCGGCCGGGCCGCGCAGGCCCTGGGCACCGACCGCCGCGTGGCCGTGGCGCTGCTGGAGCACCTGGACGGCCAGGGCCTCACCCAGCGCGTCGCCGACGGCCGCCGCGTCCCCGGCGGGTGATCCTTCCCCGGCCGGCCCGGCGGATCCGTGGAAATTGGTTTGAACCGCCGCTTCGCGGTCTGGCGTCATAGATCCCGGTTCGGATCGCCGTCGATCGTGGAGAGGAGCAGGTGATGCCGTACCAGACGCTCAAGGGCGGCCGCGTTCCGATCCGCATCTGGACGGACCCGGCCACCGTCGAGGACGTCGCCCTCGACCAGCTGCGCAACGTGTCCGCCCTGCCGTGGGTGGAGGGCCTGGCGGTCATGCCCGACGTGCACTACGGCAAGGGCGCGACCGTCGGCTCGGTCATCGCGATGCGCGACGCGGTGTCCCCGGCCGCGGTCGGCGTGGACATCGGCTGCGGCATGACCGCGGTGAAGTCGTCCCTGACCGTCGAGGACCTGCCCGACGACCTCGGGCGGCTGCGCTCGCGCCTGGAGAAGGCGATCCCGGTCGGCCACCGCGCGCACAAGACGCCGGTGGACCCGTCGGCGCTGCCCGGCCTGAAGGAACGCGGCTGGTACGACTTCTGGAAGGGCTTCGAGGAGCTGCACCCGGCGGTGCGCGGCCGGCTCGGCCGGGCCCGCGGCCAGATGGGCACCCTCGGGTCGGGCAACCACTTCCTGGAGGTGTGCGCGGACGACGGCGGCGCGGTGTGGATCGTGCTGCACTCCGGTTCCCGCAACATCGGCAAGGAGCTGGCCGAGCACCACATCGAGGCCGCCCGCAGGCTGCCGCACAACCAGGACCTGCCCGACCGCGACCTGGCGGTGTTCCTCGCCGGCACCCGCAAGATGGAGGAGTACCGGCGCGACCTGTTCTGGGCGCAGGAGTACGCGCGCCGCAACCGGGCCGTCATGCTCGCCCTGGCGCAGGACGTGATGACCCGCACCTTCGGCGAGCAGCGCTGCCGCTGGGGCGAGGTGATCTCCTGCCACCACAACTACGTGGCCGAGGAGGTCTACGACGGGGTGGAGCTGCTGGTCACCCGCAAGGGCGCGATCCGCGCCGGCAAGGGCGACCTGGGCATCATCCCCGGGTCGATGGCCACCGGCACCTACATCGTGCGCGGCCTGGGAAACCCGGCGGCGTTCAACTCCGCCTCGCACGGCGCCGGACGCCGGATGAGCCGCAACAAGGCCCGCAAGACGTTCACCGTCGACGACCTGGTGGCGCAGACCGAGGGCGTGGAGTGCCGCAAGGACGGCGGCGTCCTCGACGAGATCCCCGCCGCCTACAAGGACCTGGAGTCGGTGATCGAGGCGCAGACCGACCTGGTGGAGGTGGTCGCGCACCTGCGGCAGCTCGTCTGCGTCAAGGGCTGAGGGGCGTCCGGTGGCGCGGGGCGGGCGGCGGGCCGTGTTCCACTGCGCGGCCTGCGGCGCCCGCCTCACCGCGCCCGTCCTGCGCGTCCCCCTGCCCGACCACGGCACCGCCCCCGACCACGGCGAGATCCCGCCGGGCATGGCGCCCGGCACCTACGCCGTGGACGACATCCCCGACCCCCGCGGCACGCTCGTCCTCGCCCCCGGCGACGTCCACAACGCGCGACTGGTGATCGAGAAGGTACGGGACGATCCGCCGGACCACGGGTGCGTCGGCATCGGGTCCCGGCCCAACCTGGCGTGCGCGTCGTGCGGCGCCGAGGTCGGCACCAGGATCGACGACTGCGGGAGGTGGCAGGAGACGCGGCTGGCGCCCGCCGCGGTGCGGCCCCGCGAGGTCGAGACCCGCGAGGCCGACGACCCCTGCCCCTGGGACCCGGCGGCGGACGAGATCCTGGGCGGCGCGCCGTGGCGGCCCGACGGACGGTGGGACCGGGTGTGGTTCGGGCGGCTCGCCGCGGGCGCCGCCGACGTGCTGGCGCGCTCGGGCGGCGGCCCCCTCCTGCTGGCCGAGGACGCCGCCGACCCCGTCCGGCAGTTGCTGGAGGTCGCGCTGCGCGGCACCGGCCACGCCGCCGCCGTGCACCGGCTGCCGTCGCCGCGCGGCCGCACCGCCGCCGAGTGGCGGCTGGCCGCGTCGACCGCCGGGCTGGCCCCGGCCGCGCTGGCGGGGCGGCCGCGGCGGGCGGTGGGGGTCTGCGAGCTGGTGGGCCCCGGGCGCTCCTTCACCGCCGCGCTCGGCGGGGTCGGCCGGTGGTGCGCCG
>NZ_BAABDO010000118.1:0-19680 GCF_039539665.1 Actinomadura keratinilytica | reverse complement strand
CCGGTGCCCGCCGCGCCCCGCGCGCGGCCGGCGCCGGCGGGTGCGCCCGGCAGCGCGGGGTCCCACCGCGGGCACGCCCGGGGTGGGACGCCGGGCGCGGAATCAGCCCAGGCCGGTGAACGTGGCCGGGTCCGGGCCGAAGCGGGTGCCCTTGTCGAGGGCGGCGATCGCGGCCTTGTCCTCGTCGGTCAGCTCGAAGTCGAACACGTCGAAGTTCTCGGCGATGCGCGACGGGGTCGCCGACTTGGGGATGACCACGTTGCCCAGCTCCAGGTGCCAGCGCAGCACCAGCTGCGCCGGGGTCTTGCCGTGCCCGGCGGCCAGGCGGGCCAGCTCGGCGTCGTCCAGCAGTCCCTTGCCCTGGCCGAGGGGGCTCCACGCCTCGGTGAGGATGCCGTGCTCGGCGTGGAAGGCGCGCAGCTCCTCCTGCTGCAGGTACGGGTGCAGCTCGATCTGGTTGAGGACCGGCACCACCTCGGTCTCGTCCAGCAGCCGGGTGAGCGTCTCCACGGTGAAGTTGGACACGCCGATGGCGCGGACGCGGCCGTCGGCGTGCAGCTTCTCGAACGCGCGCCAGGTGTCGAGGTACAGGCCGCGGCTCGGCATCGGCCAGTGGATGAGGTAGAGGTCCACGTACTCCAGGCCCAGCCGCTCCAGGCTGGCGTCGAAGGCGCGCAGCGTGGAGTCGTAGCCCTGCTCGCTGTTCCACAGCTTGGTGGTGACGAACAGCTCCTCGCGCGGTACGCCCGAAGCGCGCAGGGCGCGGCCCGTGCCCTCCTCGTTCTCGTAGATCGCCGCGGTGTCGATGCTGCGGTAGCCGGTCTCCAGCGCGATCTTGACGACCCGCTCGGCCTCGGCGTCCGGAACCTGCCACACTCCGTAGCCGAGCTGCGGCATGGTGACACCGTTGTTGAACGTGACGTTGGGAACGGTCACGAAATCTCCCCGCTCACATGGGTGTTGCAGACATGCATCCGGTATCAGACCACCACCATGCCCGGAATATTCCGGCCTCCACCTCGGGCGGCGCGGTGGCCCGGGTCACAGCGCCGCCACGTCGTAGGGGACCTTGTGCTCGTCGAGGTCGCGCAGGGCCTCGGGGGACGCCCCCGCGTCGACGATGACGCGTTCGAACTCGGTGAGCGGCGCCACCCGGTGCAGCGCCGTGCGGCCCAGCTTGGTGTGGTCGAGCAGCAGCACGTTGCGCGCGGCCGACGCCAGCATCGCCCGCTTCACCGACACGATGTGCTGCTCCTGGTGGAAGGCGTACCCGGCCGACACCGCCGACGTCGACACGAAGCACAGGTCCACGCTGAGCGACTCGATCGCCTCCACGCAGGACACGCCCAGGAACGAGTCGTGCATGGCGTCGTAGTCGCCGCCCAGCGCCATCAGCCGGATGCCGCGGAACTGCGCCAGCAGGTTCAGCCCCTCCAGGAAGTTGGTGACCACCGTCAGCGGGGTCACCTCCGACAGCCGCGCCGCCAGCGCCAGCGTGGTGGTCGAGTCGTCCAGCATCACCGCCATGCCCGGCTCGATCAGCCGGACGGCGCACTCGGCCACCGCCTCCTTCTCCGCCCGCATCGACTTGCGGCGGAAGGCGACGTTGCTCTCGAACACCCCGGACGGCTGCGCGGTCACCCCGCCGCGGAACTTGCGGACCACCCCCTGGCGCTCCAGCTCGTCCAGGTCCCGGTGGATCGTCATCAGGCTGACGCCGAACCGCTCGGCCAGGTCGGCGGCCGACGCCGACCCCTCCGACAGCACCTGCTCGGCGATCAGCCGCTGCCGCTCCGCGGGCCCCTGCGCCCGCCGGGAGGCGCCCCGCGCCCCGCTCTCCCCTTGCTCCATGGCACCATCCTCGCGCGTGTGGCGGCCTCCCCGCGCACGCGCGGCGGGCCCGCCGCGCGCCCTGTCGCCGGCCTGCCGCCTGTCTACCGGGCGCGTCGCCGCCGGCCGCGTCCGGCCACCGCGTTGAGCAGCGTGGAGGCGATCAGCAGCACGCCGAGGGCCAGCAGCTGGTAGCGCGAGCCCGCCGAGCCCTCGAAGTACAGCAGGATCCCGGCGTTCAGCCACACCACCAGCAGCGCCGCGACGATCACGCCGCCGACCCGGCCGACGCCGCCGGTGATGGCGACCCCGCCCAGCACGGCGATGGTGATCGCGGGCAGGGCCATGCCGTTGCCGACCGTCCCGGCGTCGGGGCGCGCGGAGGCGAACTGCCCCACCGTGACGACCGCCGCCACCCCCGACAGCAGCCCCGCCAGCGCGAACGCGCGGAACCGCACGCCGCCGACCGACAGCGCCGCGTACCGGGCCGCGGTCTCGTTGGTGCCGACCGCGTACAGGCGGCGCCCGAACGCGGTGCGGTTGACCAGCAGCCACACCAGCACCGCGCAGGGCAGCAGGAAGGTGAAGAACTGCTTGGGCACCGGCGGCAGGCCGAACGGCAGGTCGATCATGCTGGTCAGGCCGTGCAGGTCCTGGACGGGCCTGCTGGAGATCGGCGCGTTGTCGTTGCTGACCAGCGCCAGCGAGCTGTAGGCGTATCCGGTGGCCAGCGTGGCGATCAGGGAGGGGAAGCCGAGCACGGCGACGAGGAACCCGTTGACCGCGCCGAGCGCCGTGCCGAACGCCAGCGCGGCCGCCAGGGACGGCCACAGCGGCCAGCCCCATTCGCCCACCATGAACCCGAACGCCATGCCGGTCAGGCTCACCATCGCCCCGACCGACAGGTCGATGCCGCCCCGCCCGGACAGGATGACCAGCATCTCGGCCAGCGCCAGGATGCACAGCGGCACGAACGACTCCAGCGCCGCCGCCATGTACGCGGCGTCGTAGGGGCCGAGCAGGTAGCCGCCCCGGTCGAGCATCTTCATCCAGGCGACCAGCACGACCAGCAGCAGGATCAGCAGCGCCACCCGGTCGTGCAGCAGCAGGCGGCCCAGCCGGGCCAGGGGCGAGGGCGGCCGCGCCCCGGCCGCGCCGTCGCGCGTGGTGGTGTCCGCGGGCTCACTGGTCGACTGCGGCATCACAGGGACCGCCTCCGGCGCTCGCGCAGCAGGTCCGATCCGACCGCCACGAGGATGAACACTCCGATGAACAGCGAGGTCAGCTCGTTCGGCCAGCTCAGCAGGGTGACCGCGCTGGTGACGGTGCCGACCAGCAGGGCGCCCAGCACGGTGCCGAGCACGGTGCCGCGGCCGCCCTGGATGCTGGTGCCGCCGATCACCACGGCGGCGATGACCTGCAGTTCCATGCCGGTTCCGGCGCTCTGCGCGACCAGCCCGCCGCCGCCGATCATGCAGCAGGCGGCCAGCCCGGCCAGCAGCCCGGTCGCGGCGTACACGGTGAGCAGCCGCCGGGTGACGCGCACCCCGGCCAGCCGCGCCGCCTCGGCGTCGCCGCCGATCGCGTACAGGTGCCGCCCGGTCGGGACGTGCCGCATGTACGCCCACATGAGCGCGGCCAGCGCGACCGCCAGCAGCCAGGAGTGCGGCAGGCCGAGCGTGCGGCCCTCGGCGCCGCCGCCCAGCGGGCCGAGCGTGCCGGGCACCCCGGCGACCTCCCGCCCGTCGAAGATCTGCAGCGCGACGAACCGGTACAGGTTGAGGGTGCCGAACGTGATGATGATCGGATGCACCCGGCCGTAGGCGACCAGCGCCCCGTTGAGCAGGCCGAGCAGGCCGCCGACCAGCAGCGCCAGCCCGACCGCGGGCGCGAACGCCAGGCCGCCGTCGCGCAGCTGCTGCGCCACGACCACCATCACCACGGCCATGGCGCTGCCGACCGACACGTCGATGCCGGCGGTGACGATGACCGCCGTCATGCCGACCCCGACGATCGTCACCGGCGCCACCGTGGCCAGGATGTTCTGCAGGTTGGACGCGGTGAAGAAGGTGTCGACCGACAGGCCCAGCGCCGTCCACAGCAGCGCGATCACGCCGATCAGCACCGCCTCCTGGCCTTCGATCGCGCCCGCCGCGGGACGCCGCGCGAAGGGCCGTGCGAGCGCCGTCATCGTTCCTCCCCGCTGTCGTCCGCGCCCCGGTCCGGGCTCTGGCCGGCGCCCTCGTCCGCGTCCTGGTCCCCGGCGTCGCCCGCGGCGGCGGCCAGGACGTCCGCCTGCGCGGCGCCGTGCGGGAACTCGGCGACGATCCGCCCGCCCCGCACCACCAGGACGCGGTCGGCCAGGCGGATCGCCTCGGGCAGGTCGCTGGACACCACCAGCACGGCGCTGCCCTCGTCGGCCAGGCCGAGCACCAGGTCGTGGATCTCGTCCTTGGCGCCGACGTCCACGCCCTGGGTGGGCTCCTCCAGCACCAGCACGGGCGGCCGCCGCACGAGCTGGCGGGCGAGCACGACCTTCTGCTGGTTGCCGCCCGACAGCGTGCCGACGGGCGTCGCCGGGCCGGGCGCCTTGATGCGGATGCGGTCGATGAACCGGGCGGCGACGGCGCGTTCGCGGGCCCGGTCCACCCACACGCGGGCGCGGCTCAGCACCGGCAGGTGCCCGACGGAGATGTTGAAGCCGATGCTCTTGGACGCGAACACGCCCTGCACCTTGCGGTCGCCCGGCAGCATCGCCAGCCCGGCGGCGACCGCGTCCGCCGGCGTGCGGGGACGCACCTCGCGGCCCGCCACGCGCAGCGTGCCGGCGTCCGGCGGGTCGATCCCGTACAGGGCCCGCGCGATCGCCCCGGTGCCGGATCCGACCAGCCCGAACAGCGCCACGACCTCGCCGGCCCGCACCTGGAGCGACACGTCGCGGAACGCCCCGCGCCGCGACAGGCCGGCCGCCTCCAGCACCGGCGGGCCGTCCGGCACGGCCCGCCGCTGCGCCGCCCCGGCCGGGGCGTGCCCGACCATCAGCCGCGCGATCTCGCGGATCGTCAGCTCGGCGGTCGGCCGGGTGGCGACCCGGGTGCCGTCCCGCAGGACGGTGACGCGATCGGAGATCACCGTCAGCTCGTCCAGCCGGTGGCTGATGTAGATGACGCCGACGCCGTGCGACCGCACCGACCGCAGCACGTCGAACAGCACCTCGATCTCGCGGTCGGTGAGGATCGCCGACGGCTCGTCCAGGATCAGCACCCTCGCCTCGTGCGCGAACGCCTTGGCGATCGACACCAGCTGCCGCTGCGCCACCGGCAGGTCGGCGACGCGCACGTCGGCCAGGCCGGGCTCCAGGCCGAGGCGGCGCAGCAGCTCGACGGCGCGGCGGCGCTGCGCGGACCGGTCGACCAGGCCGCGGCGGCGCAGCTCCCGGCCGAGGAAGATGTTCTCGGCGACCGGCAGCTCGCCGAACAGCTGCGGCTCCTGGTAGACGGTGGCGATGCCCGCCTCGAACGCCGCCGCCGTGCTGCCGCCGGGCAGCACCCGCCCGGCCATCTCCACGGTCCCCGCGTCGGCCGCCTCCGCCCCCGAGATGATCTTGATGAGGGTGGACTTGCCCGCGCCGTTCTCGCCGACCAGCGCGTGCACCTCGCCCGCGCGCACCTCGAAGTCGACGCCGCGCAGCGCCTGCACGCCGCCGTAGCGGCGGCGGACGCCGGTCAGCCGCAGCAGCGGCTTCCCGGCGCCGTTGGTCTCCTCTTCCACCGGCCGGGCCCTCTAGTAGTCGTAGTCTCCGACGTTGTCCTTGGTGATCCGCAGCGGGTCGCCGAGGAGCAGCATCTTCTGGTCGGGGAAGTACTTCACCGCGGGCAGCTTGTCGCTGACCTTGTTGGTCGCCTGCAGCGGCGCGCCCTTCTTCAACTGGGTGCCGGCCCACACCGTCAGGTAGCCGAGCTGCTCGACGTCCCACAGCACCGAGGTGCTGGACGAGCCGTCCATCAGGTACGGCTTCATCGACGCCGGGGTGCCGACCCCGACGGTGAACACCTTGCCGATCTTTCCGGTCTCGCGGACGGCCTTGGCCACGCCCGGCGCCGAGGTGGTGCACTCGCCGACCAGCCCGGTCAGCTTGGGGTGGGCGTTCATCAGGTCCTTGGCCATCGAGGTGGCCTTGGCCTCGTCCTCGCCCGCGTACACCACGTCGACGATCTTGGCGTCGGGGTACTTCTCGGCGGTGTACTTGCGCTGCACCGCGATCCAGGAGTTGAGGTTCCCGGCGGTCTGCCCGCAGGAGACGATGGCGTACTCGCCCTTGCCGCCCATCTTCTCCAGCAGCGCGTCGGTGACGGTCCGCCCGATGCCCTCGGCGGTGGCCTGGTTGACGAACAGCTCGCGCACCGAGTTGGGCGCGTCGGTGTCGGAGGTCATCACCTTGATGCCGCGGGACTGGGCGTCCTTGAGGATCGGCGCCATCGAGTCGGGGTCGTTGGGCGCGACCACCAGCACGTCCACCCGCTGCTGGATGAGCGACTTGACCACCTCGGTCTGCGCGCCCGGGTCGGCCGTGGTGGGGCCCTTGTAGATCCACTCCACGCCCAGGTCGGCGGCGGCCTTGCGCCCGCCGGTGTTCATCGCCTCGAAGTAGGGGATGCCCTGCAGCTTCGGCACGAACGCGACCTTGATCTTGCCGTCGCCCGAGCCGCCGGAGCCGGAGGCGTTCTCCTTCTTGCTGCACCCGGCGAGCCCCAGGCCCGCGGCGAGGGCGAACGCGACACCGACGGTGACCGTCCTGGTCAGCCTCATCATGATCTCCTTTCGTCGGCCAACGCCGCCGCTTGGTCGGCCGCCGCGAACGCGCGCAGGCGGCCGTACAGGTCCGACCAGCGGTCCGAGCCGGACGGCTCGACCCGGCCGGTGCGCGTCCCGGCCCGCACCGCCGCCCGCGCCTCGTCCAGCCCGGACAGCTCCCCCAGCGCCATGAGCTGGGCGAGCACGTTGCCCAGCGCGGTGGCCTCGACCGGGCCGGTGACGACCGGCAGCCCGGTCGCCTCGGCGGTGAGCCGGTTGAGCAGCGTGTTGCGCGAGCCGCCGCCGACGATGTGCACGGCGGGCACGGGACGTCCGGTGACCTCGGCGATGTCGTCGAAAGCGGCGCGGTAGCCCAGCGCCAGGCTGTCGAGCACGCACCGCACGACCTCGGCCGGTCCGGACGGGACCGGCTGCCCGGTGCGCCGGCAGTAGTCGCGGATGCGCGCGGGCATGTCGCCCGGCTGCACGAACCCGGGGTGGTCGGGGTTGACCACGCTGACCGCGGGCGGGGCCGACTCGGCGAGGCGCACCAGGTCGTCGTAGCCGTAGCGGTGCCCCTCGCGTTCCCACTGGCGGCGGCATTCCTGCAGCAGCCACAGGCCCATGCAGTTGCGCAGCAGCCGGACGGTGCCGCGGACACCGCCCTCGTTGGTGAGGTTGGCCTTGCGGGCCGCCTCGGTGACGACCGCCTGCCCGGTCTCCACGCCCACCAGCGACCAGGTGCCGGACGAGACGTATCCGGCGTCGGGGTGGACGAACGGCACGCTCACCACGGCGCTGGCGGTGTCGTGCGCGCCGGGGACGATCACCTGGGCGCCGGCGTAGGCGGGGTGGTCGAGCGCGGCGGGCAGCACCGGGCCGAGGGCGGTGCCCGCGTCCACCACCTCGGGCAGCATGTGGGTGGGGACGCCCAGGTCGTCCAGCAGCCCGGTCGCCCAGGCGCGGCGGGTCATGTCGTAGGCGCCGGTGGTGCTGACCGCGGTGTACTCGGCGACGGTCGCGCCGGACAGCCGGTGGTGGAACAGGTCGGCCATCATCAGCAGGGTCGCCGCGTCCGCCAGCGCGCCGCGGTCGGCGTCGGCCATCAGCTGGTAGACGGTGTTGATCTCCATCAGCTGGGTGCCGGTGCCGCCGTACAGGCGTTCGGCGCCGACGCGGCGGACCGCGTCGGCGAGCACGCCCCGGGTGCGCGGATCGCGGTAGCTGACCGGGTCGGCCAGCAGCTCCCCGTCGGCGTCGAGCAGGCCGTAGTCGAGGCCCCAGGTGTCCACGCCGACCGAGTCGACCCGGCCGGCGAGGGCGCCCGCCTTGGCCAGGCCCGTGCGCACCTGCGACCACAGGTGCTCCAGGTCCCAGCGCAGCAGCCCGTCGGCGTGCCGCGGGCCGTTGGGGAAGCGGTGCACCTCGGTCAGCTCGACGCGGGACCCGTCGAACCGGCCGAGGACCACGCGGCCGCTCTCGGCGCCCAGGTCGGCGGCGACGACGGCGCGGGGACGCCCGCTCATGTGCCCCTCCAGTAGATAACACCCGAGGTGATGGAGTTCACAGAGCCTGTAACACAGGCCACTTCAGCGTCAAGAGCTCGTTACGGATTTGTGAAGCGGAACCGGCGTTCCTGCGACGTCCTCGCAGAACGTCACCGGGAAGCACCTCGTGCGGGAGCGTGGAGCAGGCCGGGGAGCCAGCCCCAAACCCGATCCACTTGATTTGTTAACGTCTCCTAGCTATAACTTCACAGAACGAGTCGCGATTTGATGGGGGTGCCGTGCCCGATCATCCCGGCGACGCACACCCTCCCGCGACCCGCTCGCCGGACGATGGCCGGATGAGGCCGCACCGCGGCGCCACCACTGCGTGGAACGTTACAACAGGCCGTACCCTCGGCTTGCCGGCGCATTGCAACCAGGTGGCGGTCCCACCGGGCCGCCGCGCGACGACGACGGGATGACCAGGTGACAAGGCTGTTCGTAGCCCGGCACGGCGAGACGGTGTGGCACGCCGAGAACCGGTACGCGGGCGTCAGCGACATCGCGCTCAACGACACCGGCCGCCGCCAGGCCGAGGCGCTCGGCCGCTGGGCCGCCGGAGCCGGGATCGACGCGCTGTGGGCCTCCCCGCTCGGCCGCGCCCGCCGCGACGCCGCCCTGGCCGCCGCCGCGCTCGGGCTGCCGCTCAAGGTGGACGCCGACCTGACCGAGGTCGACTTCGGCTCCGCCGAGGGCCGCACGCTCTCCGAACTCCCCCCCGACCAGGTCGCCGCCTTCCGCGCCGACCCGGTCGACGCCCCGTTCCCCGGCGCCGAGGACCCGCGCAAGGCCGCCGCGCGCGGCGCCGCCGCCCTGCGCCACGTCGCCGCCGCGCACCCCGGCGAACGGGTCCTGGTCGTCGCGCACAACACCCTGCTGCGGCTCACCCTGTGCGAGCTGCTCGGCATCCCGCTGCCGCGCTACCGCCAGGTGTTCCCCAAGGTCCTCAACTGCGCGCTCACCGAGCTGGAGATCGACGGCACCGAGACCGGCCTGCTCGCCTACAACGTCCCGGTCTGATCCCCCGAGTCTCGTCGCCACCGCTGTTGAACACGGGCCCCGCGACGCGCCATGCACCCCGCATGCGGCGCCGCCGCCGGTGAACGGCCCGGCCCACACGCCTCCGGAGCCCGCACGGCCGCGTCCGCGTACCGAGGCCTGCCCCCGCGGCGGCAGGTGCGGCCGCCCCGGCGACCGCCGATGAGCCCGGCGTTCCGCCCCGCAGCACACCGCGGCACGCGTCCGCCCCACGCGCGGCGGCAACTTTCACCGAGTCTGGCAGTGCCAGGTTCTCGCATGTCGGCGGCCTGCGGGCGCGCGCACGCCGGTGCACCGGAACGGTACAACCGGTGGGCCGTATCACCAGACGGTGACAGCTCGATGACGGTGCGGTGGGGCCTGGGAGGCCCAAAACCCCGCGAGGGGGAGCTGTGGCGGGTGCGCGGGCGGCGTTCCGCCGGTGGGCCTGGGCCGATGGTGAAGTCCCAGG
This sequence comes from Actinomadura keratinilytica, assembly GCF_039539665.1. NCBI lineage: Bacteria > Bacillati > Actinomycetota > Actinomycetes > Streptosporangiales > Thermomonosporaceae > Actinomadura > Actinomadura keratinilytica. The sequence goes on along the minus strand of NZ_BAABDO010000118.1, from coordinate 10,020 downwards.
TCACGGGAGCGGGTGCGGCACGGGCCCGGCGGCGGGGGCGGCGCGGCGGGTCCGGGCGGAACGCGTTTTGGGCCCGTATCCGGGCGGCGCCGGCGGGGTGTCCTTAATGACCCCTATTACGCGGATGATTGCCTGATTCGCGGGGCATGAATTGCACGCTTCCGATCAGTTCGCGCTCGGGTCGTGACAGCCGGTGGGGCCGCAGGTATCTTCAAGGTGCTCTTGCCGCCGGGCATATCAAAGGCCCCTTACCGGAGAGAGGAAAGCGTTGAGCAGATCGGAAATTATTACTCACGACCAGCTGCAATCGTGGCTTATTGACCGGATCGCGTTCTACCTCGACCGGCCGGCCGAGGACATCGACCCGTCGGTGGAACTGGCCCGGTACGGCATGGACTCGGTCTACGCCATCAGCGTCGTCAGTGACATCGAGGACCACCTCCAGGTGGAGGTGGACATGGCCGAGGCGCGCCGCCGCGGCACCGCCGCCTCCCTCACCGACTACCTGCTCGGCCTCGTCGCGTGATGGCCGCCCTCCCCTGGCGGCTGGTGGTGTTCGGCGACAGCGTGGCGGAGGGACGCGACGACCCGGACCCCGCCGGCGGCTGGATCGGCTGGGCCGGAAGGCTCGCCGACCTGCTTGAACTCCCCCGCGACCGGGTCGCCAACTTCGGCCGGCCGGGAGCGGTGATCGCGGACGTGGCGGGCGGGCAGCTCGCCGCGGCCGGAAAGCCGCGGCCGGGCCTGGTGGTGCTCAACTGCGGGATGAACGACGCCCTGGCGGGGTTCGACCGGGAGGCGGCGGCGCGCCGCATCGCGGAGGTCTTCGCCTGGGCCGGGCGCGGCGGGGCGGTGGCGATCGCGGCACCGGTGCCCTGCCCGCCGTTCCTGGAACAGGTTCCCATGTCGGCTTTCCGCAGGAAGCGGACCCGGCAAAGAATTGACGAGTTCAACGCCGAGCTCCAACGGGCCGCCGAGAAACACGGGATGGCGTTCCTGGCGCCGGACGCGGTCCGGCGGGTGGCCGATCCGGCGCTGTGGAGCGCGGACGGAATCCATCTCAATCCGGCGGGGCACGCCTATGTCGCGGAGGTGATCGCCGCCATCGCCGGAGCCCTGCTCGCAGAACGCCCCGCCGGCGTCGCAACGAACCGAGGACGGACATGAAGAAAGCATTTTCCCTTCCCGTTTCGGGTTTCCGCGTCAATTTTCCGACGGCGCTGCTGCTGCCGCTCGCGCCGGTCCTGCTGGTGCAGGCGCGGCGGACGGCGCGCCGCACCCCGCGGCTCGACCCGGCGTCCGGCGCCGACCGCGGCGTGGCCGGCGCGGGCGCGCCGGACCTGCGCCTGGTGGTGATCGGCGACTCCACCGCCGTGGGGGTGGGCGCGGCCGCGTACACCGAGGCGCTGCCGGGCTCCCTGGCCGCCGCGCTGCACCGGCGGCTCGGCCGGAGCGTGGCGTGGTCGGTCACCGGGCGCAGCGGCGCGACGGCCCGCAGGGTCGTCACCGACCTGGTGCCCGCGCTGAACGGCGCCGCCCCGGACCTGGTCGTGATCACCGTCGGGATCAACGACCTGATCCGGCGGCGTCCGCTCCGGGCCTGGGCCGCCGACCTGTCCGCGCTCGTCACCGCCGTGCGCGGCGCCCACCGCGACGCGGCGGTGCTGGTCGCCGGGATGCCGCCGGTGCACCGGTTCCCGGCGCTGCCGCAGCCGCTGCGGCTGGTCGTCGGCGCCCGGGCGCGGGCGATGGACCGCGTCATGCGCGAGGTGGCGCACGCCCACGGGGCCGTGCACGCGCCCATGGACGAGGCGATGGCCCGCGACCGGCGGCTGTTCGCCGCCGACGGGTTCCACCCCTCCCCCGCCGGCTACCGGGCATGGGCCGACGACCTGGCGCGGGCGGCGGCGCCGCACGTCCCGCAGGCCGCGCCGGCGGGAGGGACGGGATCGTGACCGGAACGTTCCGGGCCGCGGTGGAGGCCGCCGACCTGACCGCGATCGCCCGCGCCCTCGACCCGGACATCGTGTTCCACAGCCCGGTGGTGGTGCGGCCCTACCGGGGCCGCAACGCGGTCGTCCGGCTGCTCGGCGTCCTGATGGAGGTCTTCGAGGACTTCCGCTACACCGACGAGCTGGTCGGCGCGGCCCCCGCCGCCCCGGCCGCCCCGGCCGCGGGCCCGCCGCCCCGCGCGCTGATCTTCCGCGCCCGCGCCGCAGGCACCGCGGTGCAGGGCGTGGACCTGCTGGAGTTCGGGACGGACGGCCTGGTCACCGGGCTGACCGTCATGGTGCGGCCGCTGCCCGCGGCGATGACGCTCGCCCGGCTGGTCGGCCGGCGGCTGGAGGAGCCCGCGGCGCCCGCCGCGCCCGCCGCGCCCTGACCGGGCGGCGGCGCCGGACGTCACGGACCCGACGAACGTCACGGATCCGACGAGGTCACGGACCCGATGAAGGGGTCGCAGAGATGCACAGTCACACCCGCACGCGAACCGTCCAGGCGCGGCTGTCCCCGGCGCACCGCGTCGCCGCCGACCTGGACGCCTACCTGGGAGACCCGATGGACGACGGCGCCGGGCCGTTCTCCTACCGGGCGATCGTCGAGGCCGAGGAGCGCGACGAGCTGCCGCCGGGCGCGGTGGAGGCGGTCCGCTCCTGGGGGTTCCCCGGCTACCTGGTGCCCGGCCACCTCGGCGGGCGCCTGACGACGCTGGAGGAGCTGTTCCTGGTCACCCGCGCGGTGTCGCGGCGCAGCGTCACGGTCGCGGTGATGTACGGATCGGGCCTGCTGGCGGTCAACCCGGTATGGCTCTGGGGCGACCCCCGGCAGCAGAAGACGGTCGCCGAGGGCGTCCTGCGCGGCGACCTGGCCTGCTTCGGCGTGTCGGAGGCCGACCACGGCAGCGACGTGATGGCCTGCGAGGCGCGCGCCGAGGCGGCCGGGGACGGCCTGGTGCTCACCGGCGTCAAGTGGCCGGTCGGCAACGCCACCCGCGGGCGGTTCGTCACCGCCTACGCCAGGACGGGCCCGCGCGACTTCTCCCTCCTGCTGGTCGACAAGGAGGAGCTCGATCCGGCGAGCTGGTCGGCGCTGCCGCCGGTCCGGACGGTGGGGCTGCGCGGCCACGACCTGAGCGGCGTGGAGTTCACCGGCGCGCGGCTGCCCGCCGGATGCGTCATCGGGCGGCCCGGCTCCGGGCTGGTGCAGACGCTCAAGACGCTGCAGATCACCCGGACCGCCATCGCCGCGCTGTCGCTCGGCACGATGGACGCGGTGCTGCGCATCGGCATGGAGTACGCGGGGCGCCGCACGCTCTACGGGGCGGAGATCTACCGGATCCCGGTCATCCGCGACCAGCTCCTCAAGGCGCACCTGGACCTGCTGGTCGCCGAGTGCGTCGCGCTTCCGGTGGCGCGGGCGCTGACGGTGGCGCCCGAGCGGCTGAGCCTGTGGTCGTCCATCGTGAAGTACTTCGTGCCCGTGCAGGGCGAGGAGGTCGTCGCCGGCATCGGCAGGGTGCTGGCGGCGCGCGGCTACCTGCGGGAGGGCGTGGCGCACGGCGCGTTCCAGAAGCTGCAGCGCGACCACGCCATCGCGAGCGTCTTCGAGGGGACGACGCACGTCAACCTCGCCACCGTCGCCGCCCAGCTGCCCTTCCTCGCCGAGGCCGACGGCGGCGGCCCGGACGGCGACGGCCTGCTGGCCGACCTGTTCGCCTGGACGCACGCGCCGCCGGCCTGGCGCCCCGACGGACGGGCGCTGCGGCTCACCAACGAGGGGCGGGACGAGATCGGGGCGCGGTTCGAGGAGACCGCCGGCGCCGTCGTGGCGGAGGCGGGGGTCCACGCGGCCCCGGGCGTGGCGGCCAGGCTCGCCGAACTGGCGGACATCGCCGGCGACCTGCGCGCCGAGCTGCGCAGGGGTGTCACGGCCACCCCCGATGACATCTCGTCGGTGGCCGCGCTGGACCGGGCCCGCCGTTACTGCGAGATGCACGCGATGGCGTCGTGCATGCTCACCTGGCTGCACAACCGCCGCGCGTTCGGCGGGGCGTTCGCCGACGGGCGGTGGCTCGTGCTGTGCCTGGAGCGGCTCGTGCAGCGCGCCCGCCCCGACACCGCGCTGTCGGAGCGGTTCGTACCGCCCGTCGAGGAGGCGATGCTGCGGTGCCGGGACGCGCGCCGCTGGTTCTCGCTGACCGCCCTGGCCGACGAGGGGGTGCGGGCGGATGCGGCCGCGCGGTGACTTCGTGTCGGTCGTCCGGGACGCCGTCGAGGAGCACGGCGACCGGCGGGGCTTCACCTTCGTCAGCGAGGAGCCGGGGCCGGGGCGCCGGTACCGGGAGGCCTTCCTCGGTTTCGCCGAGCTCGACCGGCGGGCGCGCGTGCTGGCGCGCCTGCTGGAGGAGCGGGGCCTGCGGGACTCGGCCGTCCTGCTGCTGTACCCGGAGGGCCTCGCGTTCCCGGCGGCGTTCCTCGGCTGCCTGTACGCGCGGGTCGTCGCCGTCCCGGCGCCGCTGCCCGCGTTCGACGCGGGCCGCGCGGACCGCACCCTGCGGATCATCGACGACGCCCGCATCGCCTGGATCCTCACCGACGCGGCGCACCGCGGCCCGATCGAGGGGTGGCTGGCCCGCGCGGGGCTGCCCGGGCGGGTCCGGTGCCTGGACACCGAGACGGCATCCGCCGGCCCCGGTGCCGATCCGGGCGGCCGGCCGGCGCCGCGCCTGCACTCCGGCACCCCGGCGTTCCTGCAGTACACCTCCGGCTCGACCAGCGCCCCGAAGGGGGTGCTCGTCACCCACGGCAACCTGCTGTGCAATGGCGAGGAGATCAAACGCCGCATCGACGGGTCGGCCGACACCGTGGGGGTCGGCTGGGTGCCGCACTACCACGACATGGGCCTGGTGGGGCAGTTCCTGGAGCCGCTGTACCTCGGCTGCCGCTACGTGTTCACCTCGCCGCTCACCTTCGTCAAGCGGCCCGTGCTGTGGCTGGAGCTGATCACCCGGCACCGCGCGACGATCACGGTGGCGCCGAACTTCGGCTACGAGCTGTGCCTGCGCCGGGTGACCGACGCGCAGCTCGCCGGCCTCGACCTGGCGTCGCTGCGGACCGCCAAGAACGGGGCCGAGCCGGTGCGGGCCGCGACGCTGGAGCGGATGGTGGAGCGTTTCGGGCCGGTGGGGTTCCGGCGGGAGATGTGGATGCCCTGCTACGGGATGGCCGAGGCGACGCTGCTCATCGCGGCCGCGCCGGTCGGCGCCGGGCCGGTGGTCCGCTCCTTCGACGCCGAGGCGCTGGGCCGCGGCGAGGCGGTCCCCGTCGCGTCCCCTCCCCCGCGGCCGGCGGCACGGGCCGGGGACGCCGGGGTGCGGCGGCTGGTGAGCTGCGGCCGCCCGGTCACGCTGGACGTGCGGATCGTCGATCCGCGCACCCGCGTCCCGCTCCCGGACGGGCGCGTCGGCGAGATCTGGGTGCGCGGCGGCAGCGTCGCCCGCGGCTACCGGGGCGACCCCGAGGCGACGCGGGCGGCGTTCGGCGCCGTCACCGCCGACGGCGCCGGCCCCTACCTGCGCACCGGCGACCTGGGGTTCCGCGCGGACGGCGAGCTGTACGTCACCGGGCGGATCAAGGACCTCATCATCGTCAACGGCCGCAACCTGTACGCGCACGACATCGAGGAGGTGGCGCAGGCGGCGCACCCGGCGGCCCGCACCACCGCCGCGTTCCCGCTCGACCCGGACGGGCAGGCGCCGGACGGCGCCGAGCGGGTCGTGGTCGTGCAGGAGGTCAGCACCGGCGCGGCGGGCGGGACCCCGCTGGACGAGCTGGCCGCGCTCACCCGGGAGCGCGTGGCCCGCGCGTTCGGGCTGCCCGCCGTGAGCGTCGTGCTGGCCCGGCGGGGCGCGGTGCGGCGGACGACCAGCGGCAAGACCCGGCGGCGGGCGACCCGGCGGGACCTTCTGGACGGGCGGATCGACGTCCTCGCCGCCGCCCCGGAGCCGGGCCCGCACTTCGGTTTCAGAACGCGCCCGAAAACGGGCGTGGAACCCGGCCCGGAATTGCATGCCCGACCCGGCGGGACGGCGTCGCCAACGGGCAACGGGTCGGGCGCTCTGGCCATCTGAAACTTTCCTAGTCAAAACAGTGACTGTCCCGACAATGGGGTGCTGACGTCTGACACCACCCTGAGTCAGGCAGGGAGACATGGGCCATGGCGCTACGTCACGCGGTGCTCGCGGCGCTGCTCGACGGCGAGTACAGCGGCTATCAGCTCGCCAAGATCTTCGATGTGTCGGTCTCGAACTTCTGGCACGCCGTACCGCAGCAGCTGTACGCCGAGCTGGCCAGGCTGGAGGCCGAGGGGCTGATCAGCGGACGGCGCGTCATTCAAAAGGACCGTCCCAACAAGCGGGTCTACACCGTCACGCCGGCCGGGCTGCGGGAATTGGAGCGGTTCGCCGCCACCGCGGCCAAGCCGGGGATCATCCGGGAGAACCTGCTGGTCATGGTGCAGGCCGTGGACCACATCTCCGCCGAACCCGTGATCGCCCGGCTGGAGGAGCGCGCCGAGATCTCGGCCGCCAAGATCGAGATCTTCCGGCGCACCCTGCAGCGCCTGCGCGGCGACATGGACGAGGAGACCTACCTGCGCCATGGCTCCCCCGTCGGCCCGTATCTCACCTGCCTGCGGGGCCTGCGGTTCGAGCAGGAGAACCTGGAGTGGTTCCAGAGCACCGCCCGGCTCCTGCGCGAGCGCGCCGCGGCCCGTACCGAGGAGGGCGGATGACCGTGCCGTCCCCTCCGCGCCCCGCCCGAGGAGGCGTCCACCATGTCAGGCGACCACCGCACCACCGAACGACGAAGTAGCGGTCCTCCGCGACCGGCCGTGGCGGCGCCGCATCCGGCGACCGCCACGCCGCCGGTTCCCCCCGCGCCGCCGTCCCCTTTCCCCGGCCCGTCCCCGTTCCGAGATACGCCCCGCGTCCCGCGCGCCCGCCGCGCCCGCCTGCTGAAGGAGACGGGCCGCGGCCGACGCGGGATCTGCGCCCGGCCCGACACCGGATCCGGCTGACCGGGCGCCGCGCAATCGGCGCCGGGCACCCGCGCACCCCGCCCGCACTCGGGCCCACCACACGAACCGCCATTCCGGAACGGAAAAACCATGCGGGTCTACATGCCTATTTATGGTTCGTCGGATACGGGGCGCAGACGGCTGAATCGGCAGCGATGGGGATGTCAATGTCCGTGGACTGGTACCGGGCGGACGGGAGGCCCGCCACGGCGGACGAGGCGCAACGGCTACTGCTCGACACCGACGCCCGCCTGCTCGCACAGGACGTCGTGCGCGTCGGGCCGGTCGTCGTGGTCGTCTCCACATGGTTCACCGTGACCGATCTGGGATTGGCGGCGAACGGAAGGCCACTGCTATGGCAGACACTTGTATCCGACCTGTCGATGCACGCGGACGTCGGCCGGTACACCACGCGGGAGCAGGCCGAGCGCGGCCATCGGGAGGCGGTCGCGCTGATCACCGAGCGGCTGCGCGACCTGGTCGCGCGGGCCGCGGCGGACGGAGCGGCCGACGGGCCCGCGGACGGGGGGTGAGGTGATGGCCACCGAAGGCCCGGTGCCCTTCCCGTCCGGGCCCGCCGGCCCGGACGACGCGGCGGACAGCGATCCGGAAAGGCAGGGCGCTGCCCGCGAGAACCCCGGCGGCGACCCCGGCGGCGACCTCGGCGGCGACCTCGGCGGAAAGGCCCGCGAGGACGCCCGGAGACCGGCCCGGAAAGGCCGCCGGAAGCGTCCGATACGCCTGCGGATCACGGCGCTGCTGGTGGTCCCGCTGACCTCGCTGATCGCGTTGTGGGTGTTCGCCGCAAATCTCACGCTGGGGCCCGCGTTCGACAAATACGATTTCTCGACGACGTACGAGAAGATCGTCATGCCGGGCCTGTATCTGGTGAACCAGCTCCAGCAGGAGCGGTCGCTGAGCGTCGTCGCGATGACCGGCCGCGACGCGCAGTCCCGCCAGCGGCTCGGCGCGCAGCGCGCCCGGGTGGACGCCGTCCAGCGGGTCTTCCGCGGCAGCGCCCTGTCGCAGGAGGCGACCGACGCCGCCAAGCCCGAGACCGAGCGGCGCCTGGCCGAGGCGCTGCGCTGGCTGGACCGGCTGCCGCAGTACCGCGGCCGGGTCGACGCCGGCGACGCGAGCGTGCTGCAGGTCATCGACGACTACAGCGCCGTCCTGGACAAGGTCATCCAGGTGTTCGGCAACCTGGTGCTGGTCAACGACCTGGCCATCTTCGAGCAGGGCCGGGCGCTGATCGGCATGGGCAACGCGCGCGCCTACATGCTGCGCCAGGACGCGCTGATCACGGCGGCGCGGCTGCGCGACGGGCGGCTGACCGCGGCCGAGCACCTGGCGTTCGTGCAGTGGGCGGCGGCGGGCCGGCGGGAGTTCGACGCCGGGCTGGCGGACCTGGACGGCGCCGTCCGCGCGCCGCTGCAGCGGCTGGCCGACTCCCCCGAGTACCGGCGGTACCGGGCCGCCGAGACCGCCGTCGTCGACTCCGCGGGCGGGCGGCTGCCGGCCGAGGCCGCGTCCTGGCAGGCGACCACGGCGCAGCTGTCGCGGGTCTGGGAGCAGCGGCTCACCCAGTCCAGCGCGGCGCTCAACGACCTGGCCGAGCCGATCGGCGACCGGATCGTGCGGCGGCTGGTGCTGGCGGGCGGGTTCGGCCTGCTCGCGGTGGTCGCCTCGATCGTGCTGTCGCTGCTGGCCGCGCGCGGGCTGTCGCGCGAGCTGCGCGGCCTGCAGCGGGCGGCGCTCGACCTGGCCACCGACCGGCTGCCGAGCGTGGTGGCGCGGCTGCGCCGCGGCGAGGAGGTGGACGTCGACGCCGAGGCGCCGCCGCTGGTGATCGGCAAGACGCGGGAGGTGTCGCGGGTCGGCGAGGCGTTCACGAAAGTGCAGCACACCGCGATCGACACCGCCGTGCGGGAGGCGTACCTGCGGCAGGGCATCAGCCGGGTGTTCCTCAACGTCGCCTGGCGCAGCCAGTCGCTGCTGCACCGCCAGCTGCACATGCTGGACGAGATGGAGCGCCGCACCTCCGACCCGGAGGTGCTGGCGGACCTGTTCCGCCTGGACCACCTGACCACCCGCATGCGCCGCCACGCCGAGGGCCTGGTCATCCTGTCCGGCGCGACCCCGGCGCGCGGGTGGAGCAGGCCCGTGCACATCGAGGACGTGCTGCGCGCCGCCGTCGCCGAGGTGGAGGACTACACCCGCGTCGAGGTGGTCGTGGTGTCGTCCGGGGCCGCGCTGATCGGGGAGGTGGTCGCCGACGTCGTCCACCTGCTCGCCGAGCTGATCGAGAACGCCACGGTGTTCTCGCCCGCGCCGACCGAGGTGCTGGTGCGCGGCGAGATGGGCGCCAACGGGTTCGCGGTCGACGTCATCGACCGCGGCATCGGGCTGGACCAGTCCGAGCTGGACGCGCTCAACCTGCGGCTGGCCCGGCCCCCCGAGTTCGACCTGGCCGTCACCGACCGGCTCGGCCTGTTCGTCGTCGGGCGGCTGGCCGGGCGGCACGGCATCCGGGTCGCGCTCCAGCCGTCGCTGTACGGCGGTGTCAGCGCGGTCGTGCTGATCCCGCGCAAGCTGATCGTGGACGTCGAGCAGGCCGAGGAGGAGGCGGTCGCGGCGACGGGTCCGCGGCCGGCGCCCCAGCCGCCGCCGCGCCCGGCCCGCGCCGGCGGCGCGGACGTCCCGCTCGCCGCCTGGTCGCCCTCGACTCCCCCGTCCAAGGCGATGCTGAACGCGCCGCCCGCCGTCGACACCTGGGGGTCGGGGACGGAGCCGCCGGACGCCCCGCCGTCGTTCGAGGGGGCCGTCGCCTTCGACGCCGCGGACCCCGACCGCGCGGCCGCCCCGCCGCCGCCCCGCCGAAAGGATGCGGGCGCCTCGAACGGCGCGGGCGCGCAGACCGGCGCGGGCGCGTCCGGCAGGGGG
>NZ_BAABDO010000117.1:0-21062 GCF_039539665.1 Actinomadura keratinilytica | reverse complement strand
GTCCGCTCCCGGGCGGCGGCGGCCTGCCGCCAGGCGGCCTCGGCCTGCCGCTGGGACTCGTCGCGCGGCTGCTGCTCGGCGGCGACGCGGGCGGCGGCCCGGGCGTCGGCGTCGGCGATGCGCCGCTCCACCCCGGCGACGCTCAGCTCGGAGGCCAGCGACCCGGCGAGCCGCCCGACGGCCTCCTCCATCTTCTCCACGATCTCCCAGGCCCAGGCGACCTGCCCGGTCAGCCCGGGGGTGTCGCGGCCGCGTTCGCGGCGCCGGCGGGCCTCGGCGGCGCACGCCCCGTCGTTGTCCTGGCAGTAGCGCACCGACCAGGTGCCGGGGACGGGCTGCGGGACGGGCCTGCCGCAGTTGGCGCACGGCCAGACCGCGACGGGGTTGGGCGCCCGCTCCCCCGGCGGCGCCGCCGCCCGCTCGCGCGCCGCGCCGGCGCGCTCGGACCAGTCGGCGCCGGCCGCCTTGACGTCGGTCGCCGCCTCCGGCCGGGCGTCGCCGTCGGAGGGCGCCGCCGCGTGCTCCGCGCCGTCGCCGCCGTCCGCCGAACCGCTGCCGAGGGGCGCCGCCTTCTGGTCCGTCATGCCCGGTGGTACGCACCGGCGGGCCGCGCCGTTCAACGCCCGCGAAAACGAATCGGCAGGGCCGCTAGGAGACCTGGTGGAGGGCGGCGCGCGCCATCGCGTACAGCAGGTCGCCCATCGCGGAGCGGTCCACGGCGGAGGCGCTGTAGGGGGTGGAGTTGAGCAGGCCGAAGCAGGCGTGCACGGCGGCGCGCGCACGGTCCTCGGGGGGCGGGGCGTCGGGCCGCATGCGGCGCAGCACGCCGACCCACTCCTCCACGTACGCGCGCTGCAGGCGGCGGATCTGGTGGCGCTGCGGCTCGGGCACGTTGTCCAGCTCGCGCTCGTGGACGGTGATCAGCGCCGGGTTGTCGAGGGCGAACGCGATGTGCCAGCGCAGCAGGGCGTCCAGGGCCCGGTCGGGGTCGGGGTCGGCGGCGCGCCGCGCGCCCTCGGCCCGCAGCCGCTCGCTGATGTCGAGCAGCATCTCCGCCAGCACCGCCTCCTTGCCGCGGAAGTGCCGGTAGAGGGCGGGGCCGGTGAGCCCGACCGCGCGGCCGACGTCGCCGATGGAGGCGCCGTGGAAGCCGCGCCGGGCGAACAGTTCGGCGGCCGCGGCCAGGATCTCGGCCCGGCGCGGGGAGGCCACCGCCGCCCGGCCGCCCGCGGGGCGCACGGGTTCGGAGGTCATGAGGGAAGTGTAGGGGGGGTGGACGTGCGATGTTAACGAGTATTAACATCGGCCGTGTTAACGGTCATTAACACGACGAGGACGCGATCGATGACCGGACCCGTGCTGCCCACCCGCGCCGACCCGGCGGACCCGGCGTTCAACGCCAACGCCGAGCACAACGCGGCGCTGGCCGCCGAGCTGCGCGACCGCATCGACCGGGCCGGGCGCGGCGGGCCCGAGCGCGCCCGGCAGCGGCACGTGGCGCGCGGCAAGCTGCTGCCGCGCGACCGGGTGGACGCCCTGCTCGACCCGGGGTCGCCGTTCCTGGAGCTGTCGCCGCTGGCCGCCGCCGGCATGTACGACGACGAGGCCCCCGGCGCCGGGATCATCACCGGGGTCGGGCGGATCTCGGGCCGCGAGTGCGTGGTCGTCGCCAACGACGCCACCGTCAAGGGCGGCACCTACTACCCGATGACGGTCAAAAAGCACCTGCGGGCGCAGGAAGTGGCGCTGCACAACCGGCTGCCGTGCGTCTACCTGGTCGACTCGGGCGGCGCGTTCCTGCCCCGCCAGGACGAGGTGTTCCCCGACCGCGAGCACTTCGGCCGGATCTTCTACAACCAGGCGACCATGTCGGCGCGGGGCATCCCGCAGATCGCCGCCGTGCTCGGCTCGTGCACCGCGGGCGGCGCCTACGTCCCGGCGATGAGCGACGAGGCGGTGATCGTCCGCGGCCAGGGCACGATCTTCCTGGGCGGCCCGCCGCTGGTGAAGGCCGCCACCGGCGAGGTGGTCACCGCCGAGGAGCTGGGCGGCGGGGAGCTGCACGCCCGCACCTCCGGCGTGACCGACCACCTGGCCGAGGACGACGCGCACGCGCTGGCCATCGTCCGCGACATCGTCGCCACGCTCGGCCCGCGCGCGCCGCGCCCCTGGGACGTGGCGCCGCCCGAGCCGCCCGCCGCCGACCCCGGCGAGCTGTACGGGGTCGTGCCGCCCGACCCGCGCACCCCCTACGACGTGCGCGAGGTGATCGCGCGGATCGTGGACGGCAGCCGGTTCCAGGAGTTCAAGAAGGAGTACGGCGGCACGCTGGTGACCGGCTTCGCCCGCGTCCACGGCCACCCGGTCGGCGTCGTGGCCAACAACGGCATCCTGTTCGCCGAGTCGGCGCTCAAGGGCGCGCACTTCATCGAGCTGTGCGACCGCCGCTCGGTGCCGCTGCTGTTCCTGCAGAACATCACCGGGTTCATGGTGGGCCGGCAGTACGAGGCGGGCGGCATCGCCAAGCACGGCGCCAAGATGGTCACCGCCGTGGCGTGCGCCCGCGTCCCCAAGTTCACCGTCGTGATCGGCGGGTCGTTCGGCGCGGGCAACTACGCCATGTGCGGCCGGGCCTACTCCCCCCGCTTCCTGTGGATGTGGCCGAACGCGCGGATCTCGGTGATGGGCGGGGAGCAGGCCGCCAGCGTGCTGGCCACCGTCCGCCGCGACCAGCTGGAGGCGCGCGGCGAGCAGTGGCCGCCGGAGGCGGAGGAGGAGTTCAAGGCGCCGATCCGCGAGCAGTACGAGAAGCAGGGCAACCCGTACTACGCCACGGCGCGGCTGTGGGACGACGGCGTGATCGACCCCCTCGACACCCGCCGGGTCCTGGGGCTCGCGCTGTCCGCGGCGGCGAACGCGCCGCTGGAACCCGTCGGCTACGGCGTCTTCCGGATGTGAGGCCGCAAATGTTGCAAAGCGTCCTGGTGGCCAACCGCGGCGAGATCGCGGTCCGGGTGTTCCGCACGCTGCGGCGGCTGGGCGTCCGCTCGGTCGCCGTGCACACCGCCGCCGACGCCGGCGCGCGGCACGTCCGGGAGGCCGACGATGCGGTGCGGATCCCGTCGTACCTCGACGCCGACGCGGTGGTCGCGGCGGCCCGCGCGGCCGGCGCCGACGCGGTCCACCCCGGGTACGGCTTCCTGGCCGAGAACGCCGGGTTCGCCCGCGCCTGCGCCGCCGCCGGGCTGGTGTTCGTCGGCCCGCCCGCCGCGGCGATCGAGGCGATGGGCGACAAGATCCGCGCCAAGCGCACCGTCGCGGCGGCGGGCGTCCCGGTCGTGCCGGGCCGGGACGAGCCGGGCCTGCCGGACGAGGAGCTGGCCGCCGCCGCGCTGGAGGTGGGCCTGCCCGTGCTGCTCAAGCCGTCGGCGGGCGGCGGCGGCAAGGGCATGCGGCTGGTCCGCGACGCCGCCGAGCTGCCCGACGCGATCGCCGCCGCCCGCCGCGAGGCCCGCGCCGCGTTCGGCGACGACACCCTGCTGGTGGAGCGGTACGTCGGCAACCCCCGGCACATCGAGATCCAGGTGCTCGCCGACGCCCACGGCAACGCCGTCCACCTCGGCGAGCGCGAGTGCAGCCTGCAGCGCCGGCACCAGAAGATCGTGGAGGAGGCGCCGTCCCCGCTGCTGGACGAGGCGACCCGCGAGCGCATGGGCGCGGCGGCCGTCGCGGCGGCCCGGGCCGTCGGCTACACCGGCGCCGGGACGGTGGAGTACATCGTGCCGGCCGACCGCCCCGGCGAGTTCTTCTTCATGGAGATGAACACCCGGCTGCAGGTCGAGCACCCCGTCACCGAACTGGTCACCGGCCTCGACCTGGTGGAGCTGCAGCTGCGCGTCGCCGCCGGGGAGCCGCTCCCCCTCACCCAGGACGAGGTGCGCCTGAACGGCCACGCCGTCGAGGCGCGCGTGTACGCCGAGGACCCGGCGCGCGGCTTCCTGCCCACGGGCGGCCGGGTGCTGCTGCTGGACGAGCCGTCCGGCACGCGCGTCGACTCGGGCCTGGAGGAGGGCGACGAGGTCGGCGGCTCCTTCGACCCGATGCTCGCCAAGGTGGTCGCCTGGGGCGCCGACCGCGCCGCCGCCCTGCACCGCCTCGACCGCGCGCTCGCGTCGTACACGCTGCTCGGCGTGCCCACCAACGTGGCGTTCCTGCGGGCGCTGCTCGCCCACCCGGACGTGGCGGCGGGCCGCCTCGACACGGGCCTGGTCGAGCGTTCGCTGGCCGACCTGGCGGGGGACGGCTCCGTCCCCGGCGAGGTCCTGGCCGCCGCCGCGCTGGAACGCATGCTCGCCCTGGACCCCGGCGACGCCGCCGACCCGTGGGACATCCCCGACGGCTGGCGTCCCGGCGCCCCCGCCTGGACCCCGTGGATCATCACCCCGGCCGGCGGCGAGCCCGTGGAGGTGCGCGTGCAGGGCCGCGCCCGCGACGCGCTCGTCGCCGTCGGCGACGCCGCGCCCGTCCGCGCCTCCCTCGGCCGCGACGGCCGCACGCTGACGCTCGTCCACGGCGACCGCACCCTGACCTACCGGCACGCCCGCGACGGCGGCACGCTGTGGCTCGGCCGCGACGGGCACGCCTGGGCGCTGGCCGAGCACGTGCGCGCCGAGACCGGGGGCGGCGCGTCCGCGGCCGGGGACGGCGTGGTCCGCAGCCCCATGCCCGGCACCGTCCTCGCCGTCAAGGCGAGCGCGGGCGAGCGGGTCGCCGCGGGCCAGCCGCTGGTGGTGGTGGAGGCGATGAAGATGGAGCACACCGTCACCGCGCCGGTCGCCGGCACGGTGGCGGACCTGCCGGTCCGCGCGGGCGCGCAGGTCGCGCTGGACGCGGTGCTGGCCGTCATCGAGGAGGAGTGACGATGCGGGTGCCGCTGGACGGCCTGCCCGACCGGGTCGAGATCTACGAGGTCGGGCCGCGCGACGGGCTGCAGAACGAGAAGGCGATCGTCCCGGCGGACGTCAAGGCCGAGTTCGTCGCGCGGCTCGCCGACGCCGGACTGCGCACGATCGAGACGACCAGCTTCGTCCACCCCAAGTGGGTGCCGCAGCTGGCCGACGCCGAGGAGCTGCTGGCCGCCCTGCCCCCGGCGGCCCCGGGGGCGCGCCGCCCCGTCCTGGTGCCCAACGAGCGGGGCCTGGAGCGGGCGCTGCGCAACGGTGTCACCGAGATCGCGATTTTCGGCAGCGCCACCGAGTCGTTCGCCCGGCGCAACCTCAACCGCACCGTCGACGAGTCGATCGCGATGTTCGCGCCCGTCGTCGAACGCGCCCTCGCCGAGGGCATGTGGGTGCGCGCCTACGTGTCGATGGCGTGCGGCGACCCCTGGGAGGGCGACGTGCCGATCGACCAGGTGGTGCGCGTGGCGACCCGCATGATGGACCTCGGCTGCGCGCAGCTGAGCATCGGCGACACCATCGGCGTCGGCACGCCCGGGCAGGTCACCGCGCTGATCGAGGCGCTGGTCGCGGCGGGCATCGGCGTCGACCGGCTCGCGGTGCACTTCCATGACACCTACGGGCAGGCCCTGGCCAACACGCTGGCCGCCCTGCGCGCCGGTGTCACCACGGTCGACGCCTCGGCCGGCGGCATCGGCGGCTGCCCGTTCGCCGAGAGCGCCACCGGCAACCTGGCCACCGAGGACCTGGTGTGGATGCTGCACGGACTCGGCATCGACACCGGCGTCGACCTGGCCGCCCTCGCCGCCACCAGCCGCTGGATGGCCGAGCGCCTCGGCCGTCCCAGTCCCTCCCGCGTCGTGCAGGCGCTGGCACCCAAGGAGCAGTAATGATCGACTTCACGCTCACCGAGGAGCAGGAGGAGCTGCGCCGGACCGTGGAGCGGTTCGCCCGCGAGTCCGTCGCACCGGTGATCGGCGACCTGTACGAGCGGGGCGAGTTCCCGTACGAGATCGTCGCCGCGATGGGCAAGATGGGGCTGTTCGGCCTGCCGTTCCCCGAGGAGTACGGCGGCATGGGCGGCGACTACTTCACCCTCTGCCTCGCCCTGGAGGAACTGGCCCGCGTGGACTCCTCGGTGGCCATCACGCTGGAGGCCGCGGTGTCCCTGGGGGCCATGCCGATCTACCGGTTCGGCACGCAGGAGCAGAAGGAGCGGTGGCTGCCCCCGCTGACGTCCGGCGAGCGGCTGGCGGCCTTCGGGCTGACCGAACCGGGCGGCGGCTCCGACGTCCCCGGCGGCATGCGCACCACCGCCCGCCTGGACGGCGACCACTGGGTGGTCAACGGGTCCAAGTCGTTCATCACCAACGCCGGCACCGACATCACCGCGTTCGTCACCGTCACCGCGCTGACCGGCGAGAACGAGATCTCCACGATCATCGTCCCGAACGGCACGCCCGGCTTCGCCGTCGGCCGCAAGTACTCCAAGGTCGGCTGGTCGGCGTCCGACACCCGCGAGCTGGCGTTCACCGACGTGCGGGTGCCCGCCGAGAACCTGGTCGGCGAGCGCGGCCGCGGCTACGCCCAGTTCCTGCGCATCCTGGACGAGGGCCGCATCGCCATCGCCGCGCTGTCGGTCGGCCTGGCCCAGGGCTGCGTGGACGAGTGCGTGCGCTACGCCGGCGAACGCGTCGCCTTCGGCCGCGAGATCGGCCGCTACCAGGCCGTCCAGTTCAAGATCGCCGACATGGAGACCCGCGCGCACACCGCCCGCCTGGCCTACTACGCCGCCGCGGCCCGCATGGCGGCGGGGCTGCCGTTCAAGAAGGAGGCGTCCATCGCCAAGCTGGTCGCCTCCAACGCGGCCATGGACAACGCGCGCGACGCCACCCAGATCTTCGGCGGCTACGGCTTCATGAACGAGTACCCCGTGGGCCGTTTCTACCGGGACGCCAAGATCCTGGAGGTGGGCGAGGGCACCTCCGAGGTCCAGCGCATGCTCATCGCCCGCTCGCTGGGGCTGCCGCCCGCCGCCTGACACCCGCCGCCTGGCGCCCGGCGGCCCGTCCGGGCCCTCCGCGCGCCGCGACCGGGCGGGACGGGCCCGCGGGACCCGGTGCAGCCGCCCGGTCGGCCGCGCGCGGTCTCGGGCACCGCCTGTGGATCAGGCCGGAAGCCGCGCGCGGTTTTCGGGCGCGTATATTAGGCGGCCGCGCCGACCGCGCATCGTCCTGCCCCGAGGAGACCGCACCGTGACGTCAAGCGCGCCCTTCCACCCCTCCGACGGCGATCCCGTCCCGCCCTCGCTGCGCGGCTTCGCGCGGGTCCACGCCGACCTCGTCGAGCTGCACGAGGACCCCGCCCACCTGGTCGCGCGGCACCGCGCGCCGGGCCGGCGGGTGGGGCTGGTGTCGGGCGGCGGGTCCGGGCACGAGCCGATGCACGCCGGGTTCCTCGGCCGCGGCATGCTCGACGCGGTCGCGCCCGGCAAGGTGTTCGCCTCGCCGCACAACCGGCAGATCCTGGAGGCCAGCCGGAAGGCGGCCGGGCCCGGCGGCGTGATCCACGTGGTGAAGAACTACACCGGCGACCGCATCAACTTCGGCATCGCCGCCGAGCGGCTGCGGATGGAGGGCATCGAGGTCCGCCGGGTGCTGGTGGACGACGACCTGGCCACCGAGTCCGCCGACACCGCGACCGGGCGGCGCGGCACCGGCGCCACCGTCGTGGTGGAGAAGCTGCTCGGCGCCGCCGCCGACGACGGGCTCGGCATCGACGAGCTGGCCGAGCTGGGCGCGGCGTTCGCCGCCGCGTCGCGCAGCCTGGCCGTGGCGTCCCGGGCGCAGACCTCCATGCACACCGGCAGGCCCGCGTTCGAGCTGGCCGACGGCGAGCTGGAGTACGGCGTGGGCATCCACGGCGAGCGCGCCGCCCGGTCGATCCCCCGGCCGTCCACCGAGGACCTGGTGGACCGGATGCTGGACGAGGTGATCGCGGGCCTGCCGGAGGGGCCGGACGAGGTCGTCGCCGTCGTCAACGGCCTGGGCGGCACCACGCAGCTGGAGCTGTACGGGCTGCACGACCTGGTCGCCGGCGGGCTGGAGCGGCGCGGGTTCGCGCTGAGCGGCGCGCTGGTCGGCACGTTCGCCCCCGCCCTGGACATGGCCGGGTTCTCCATCACGCTGACCCGGATGCGGCCCGAGTGGAAATCCTGGTGGGCCGCCCCGGCCGTCACCCCCGCGTTCCCCCGTCCCGCCACCGAGGAGACCGTCTGATGCCCGCCACCGAGGTCGACCAGGAGTCCGTGCTGCGCCGCTACGCCGCCGCGGCCGAGGACGCGCACGCCGAGCTGACCGCGCTCGACCGGCACAGCGGCGACGGCGACTTCGGCGACAACCTGCGGGGCGGGCTGCGCGCGGCGGTCGCCGCGTTCGAGCGGTCCGGGGGGCCGGCGTTCGGCGCGCTCGGCACGGTGTTCCTGGACGAGGTCGGCGGCACCAGCGGCCCGCTGCTCGGCCTGCTGTTCACCGAGATCGCCCGCGCGCTGGAGTCCGGTGCGGACGCGGCGGCCTGGGCGGAGGGCGCGGCGGCCGGGCTGGCGGCCATCCAGCGCGTCGGCGAGGCCAAGGTGGGCGACCGCACGCTGGTGGACGCCTCCACGCCCGCCGTCGACGCGCTGCGCGCGGGCGGGGACGAGGGGTTCGCCGCCGCCGCGCGGGCCGCCGCCGAGGGCGCCGCCCGCACGTCGGAGCTGCGCGCCCGCATGGGCCGGGCCAGCTACGTGGGCGACCGCGTCAAGGGACGGCCCGACCCGGGGGCGGTCGGGGTCGCGCTGCTGTTCTGGGCCCTCGCCACCGCCGCCGACCCCGCCGCGGACGTGCCCACCCCGGTCCCCTCCCCGTGACGGCCGTCCCCGCGCGGTAGGGCGGGCTCCGGCGCGCCCGCCCGTCGGCGAGTCCCGCCTCGCGGCGGGTACGTCCCGGTGTCCGGGGAGCCTGAGGGTGGTGTCGGGTATGTCACATCCGCATGGCGCCCCAGGTCACGGCCCGTTGCGGGAGGAGACGGGCGACGTGCACGGAAATGTCAGACCCCGACGGAATACTCCCGGTACGGCGGGGGTTTAATCGTTCGCGAAAGTGTCAGTCGCTGCAGTATTTTGCTGCGGCAATCCCGAAGCCCCGTCGATGATCCCGTCGTGCCCGCATGCCCGGGCCCGGATGATTGGAAGACCGTCTTGACCGCTCCCGCGTCTTCGCAGACGAAGGCCGACCCGCCGGACTCGGCGTCCGCCGGAGGGCTCGACCGCGGCGTGCTCGCAGTGGCCATCGTCGTCGTCCTCGGCGCGATCATGTCCATCCTGGACGTGACCGTCGTCAACGTCGCGCTCAAGCACCTGTCCGAGGACTTCAACGCCTCGCTCGCCACCATCCAGTGGGTGGCCACCGGCTACACGCTCGCCCTGGCCACGGTCATCCCGGTGACCGGCTGGGCCTCGGCGCGGTTCGGCACCAAGCGCCTGTACATCCTGTCGATCGTGCTGTTCGTCGGCGGGTCCGCGCTGGCGGGCACGGCCTGGAGCGCCGAGTCCCTGATCGCCTTCCGGGTGCTGCAGGGCCTGGGCGGCGGCATGATCATGCCCGCGGGCATGACGATCCTCACCCAGGCCGCCGGCCCGCAGCGGGTCGGCCAGGTGATGAGCATCGTCGGCATCCCGATGCTGCTCGGCCCGATCACCGGCCCCATCCTGGGCGGCTGGCTGGTCGACGACGTCTCCTGGCGCTGGATCTTCTACATCAACGTGCCGATCGGCGCGGTGGCGCTGATCCTGGCCGCGCGCATCCTCAAGCGCGACGAACCGCGTCCCGCCGAGCGGCTGGACTTCCTCGGGCTGCTGCTGCTGTCGCCGGGTCTGGCCGCGCTGATCTACGGGCTGGCCACCGGTGCGGAGAAGTCCGACTTCGGCCGTCCGGACGTGCTGATCCCCACCGTCGTCGGGGCGGTGCTGACGCTCGGGTTCGTCTTCCACGCGCTGGGCCGCCACAACAAGAACCCGCTGATCGACCTGCGGCTGTTCCGGCGCCGCTCGGTGGCCACCGCGTCCGGCACGCTGGTGCTGTTCGCCTGCGCCTTCTTCGGCGCCATGCTGATCCTGCCGCTGTACTACCAGTCGGTGCGCGGCGAGACCGCGTTCGCCGCGGGCCTGCTGCTGGCCCCGCAGGGCGTGGGCGCCATGATCACGATGCCGATCGGCGGCAAGCTCACCGACCGGGTGGGCCCCGGGCGGGTCGTGTGGATCGGCCTGACCGTCGTGGTGCTGGGCGTCGCGGGCTTCGCCTCGCAGCTCACCGCCGACGCCTCGTACTGGGGGCTGGGCGCCGCGCTGTTCGTCATGGGGCTCGGCATGGGCATGACGATGATGCCGACCATGTCGGCCGCCATGCAGACCCTGCAGCACGACGAGGTGCCGCGGGCCTCCACCGCGCTGAACATCATCCAGCAGGTGGCGGGCTCGATCGGCACCGCGTTCATCGCGGTCCTGCTGGCCTCCCAGCTGCGGTCCCGGGGGCTGCCCACCGGCGGCGCCGCGGCCGAGGCCCCCGCCGGGGCCGGGGCGCAGCAGGTGCCGCCCGAGGTCATGGCGCAGATCTTCAGCAAGATGGCCGACGCCTTCCAGACCACCTACTGGTGGTCGCTGGCGCTGCTGACGCTGGCGTTCATCCCGGCGCTGATGCTGCCGCGCAAGAAGCCGGAGGGCGCCGCCGTCGACGCACCCATGCCGATGCACTGAGCACCGCTCAGGGCCGAGCGCCCCGTCCCGAGGTCCTGCGACCTTCGGGGCGGGGCGTTCGCCGCTGTACGCCCCTCTCATCCCGTCCCGAAGGCGATTCCAGAGCGGCCCCGGACGCAGGGCCGCGGGTTCCGTTCCCGGCGCCCCGGCGCGGCCGGCCTCGGACGGGGCGCGAGGGGGCGCGGGTCAGGGCCGCGGCCCGGTGTCGGCGTCCTTCCAGTACTCGTCCTTCAGCAGGCGCTTGTAGAGCTTGCCGGTGGGGTGGCGGGGCAGCTCGGCGCGGAAGTCGACCGAGCGCGGACACTTGTAGTGGGCCAGCCGCTCGCGGCAGTAGGCGATCAGCTCGGCCTCCAGCCCGGGGCCCGCGTCGTCCATGGACACCGGCTGCACGACGGCCTTGACCGACTCGCCCATCTCGGGGTCGGGCACGCCGATGACCGCCACGTCGGCGACCTTCGGATGGACGGCCAGGACGTTCTCGGCCTCCTGCGGGTAGATGTTCACCCCGCCGCTGATGATCATGTAGGAGCGGCGGTCGGTCAGGTACAGAAAGCCGTCCTCGTCCACGTAGCCGACGTCGCCGAGCGTCGTCCAGCCGCGGCCCTTGGGGTCGCGGGACGCGGCGGTCTTCTCGGCGTCGCCGTGGTACTCGAACTCGGGGCCGGCGCCGAAGTAGAGGGTGCCGGGCGTGCCGGGCGGCAGCTCGTCGCCGTTCTCGTCGCAGACGTGGATCTCGCCCAGCAGGGGCCTGCCGACCGTCCCCTTGTGGGTGAGCCAGTCCTGGGAGTCGGTGTAGACGAAGCAGTTGCCCTCGGTCCCGGCGTAGTACTCGTGCAGGATCGGGCCCCACCACTCGATCATCTGCTCCTTGACCGGGACGGGGCAGGGCGCGGCGGCGTGCACGGCGCACCGCAGCGTCGACAGGTCGTAGCGGGCGCGGACCTCCGGCGGCAGCTTGAGCATCCGGATGAAGTGGGTGGGCACCCACTGGCTGTGCGTCACCCCGTACTCGTCGATGGCCGCGAGGGCCTGCTCGGGGTCGAACCTCTCCATCACCACGACGGTGGCGCCGAACCGCTGGAAGGTGAGGCAGTAGCGCAGCGGCGCGGCGTGGTAGAGCGGCGCCGGGGACAGGTAGACCGAGTCGCCGTCGGGCTGGAACAGCAGGGAGATCAGCTGGTAGAGGGGGCCCGGCGTGCCCATCGGGTCCAGCCGCAGCTCCGGCTTGACGCCCTTGGGGCGGCCGGTGGTGCCCGACGAGTACAGCATGTCGACGCCCTCGCACTCGTCGGCGATGGGCGTCGGCGGATGGGCCGCGACCCGCTCCTCGTAGGACTCGAAGCCCGGCGCGACGCCGTCCAGCATCAGCCGGAGCCGCACCCGGGGCGTGCGCTCGGTGACGGCCGCGGCGGTGCCGGCCAGGGCGTGCGAGGAGATGAAGACCTTCGCCTCGCAGTTGTCGACGATGTAGGCCAGCTCGTCGGCCTGCAGCCGCGAACTGACGGCGGTGTAGTAGAGCCCGGAACGCTGCGCCGCCCAGGCCACGGCCAGGAACAGCGGGTGGTTCTCGAGCATGAATGCGACGTGGTCACCGGGGCGCAGCCCCTCGGCGCGGAGGAGCTGCGCGAGCCGGTTGGACTCCTCGTCGAGTTCCCGGTACGTGATGATCCGCCCGGAGCCCGCCATGATCACGGCGGGCCGACCGGGCGATCGCTCGGCGATCTGTCCCAGGTGCATGCGTCAGCACGGTACCCGGCGGAACGCCAAAATGGAACGGGATTCGGTTTCGGTTTACCGGCGGTCCCGACCGGACCGCGGCTCAGACCAGCATGTGGTCGAAGTCGCCGTCCTTGGCACCGCCCACGAACGCCTCGACCTCCTCCCGCGTGTAGACGAGGATCGGTCCGTCCGGATACCGGGAGTTGCGCACCGCGATCTCCCCGGTGGGGAGTTCGGCCAACTCGACACAGTTGCCGCTCGGGTTGCTGCGGCGGCTCTTCTGCCAGACGAGTCCGTGCCGCCAGAGGTCCGACAGCTCGTCGCCGTACATGCGTGCCCCCTTGTCAGGCCGTCTCGCCTCCCGCGCGGGAGGCTGCGATCTCGCCCCACCCCTGTAGTCATGGTACGAGATGCACGTGCATTCGTTCTTGCATTGGTTCATGCAGACGGTCTTGCATCTGCACGACATGGGGAGCAAGATAGCGAACGCCGCGCACTGCACACCCGCTCGCCACTGGGGTCTGACAATGATCGTTGACCAGGCAGACGACGTCGCCGCTCCGCCCGCGCACGGGGGGAGGCGGGCCTGGCGGTTCGCGGCCGCCGGGCGGGCGCTGTGGCCGGACGCCGGCCCGACGGCGTTGGTCCCGCCGGCCACACCGGGGCTGGCCGGCCACTGGCCGACGCCCCCCTCGGGCCGCCCGCGCACCGCCCGCCGGGTGCTGCCCGCCGACGCCGCCTCGCCGAAGGCGGCCCGCGAGTTCGCGCGGGCCACGCTGGAGGAATGGGGGCTGGCCGACGCCGTCGAGGACGTCCTGGTCGCCGTGTCCGAACTGGTCACCAACGCGTTGCGGCACGGCCTGACGGACCTGCTGCGCCCGGCGCCGCCGTGCCCCATCCAGGTGGTGCTGCTGGGTCATCCGCGGCGCCTGGTCGTGGTCGTCACCGACCCGGGCACCCAGGTCCCCGAGCAGGCCGAGCCCGACCCGGACCGCTTCGGCGAGGCGGGCCGCGGCCTGGTGGTGGTCGGCGCGGTCAGCGACGCGTGGGGCTGGGCGCCCCTGACCACCGGCGGCAAGGCCGTCTGGGCGGCGTTCGACCTGCGCCCCGCCTCCGCCGGCCGCTGAGAGCCCGGGCGGCCCGCCCGCGGTTCCCCGGCCTGCTGAAGCAGCCCGGGGCCGCTGAATGACGGCCGCCCGCCACGTGCCCGAGACCGCCGGCTAGGGGGGCGCCTCCGCGGGGGAGGTCGGCGCGAGTCGGAAGCCGGCGTCTCGGGCCACGCCCGGCACGCCCCGTCCGGGCGCGGAAGAGCGCCGAACGGACCGCGACGGGGCTGCGAGCGCCGGCGAGGGGGCGGCGTTCGGCACGGCGCCGGCGGATGGTGGACGCGTCGTCCCCGCATTGTTCGGGCGGGGGGGGCACGAGCGGTGGTGGCGGCGCGTCCGTCATGTCAGTGGCACGCTCCACAAAAAGCGCGCGGGTGATGCGCCGGTGCGACGCGGTCGCCTCAGGACCGGGCGGCACAGGGGTTCGGGCCTGGCAGCCGTGGGGTTCGGGCCGGAGTGCCGTCCTTTCGGCGGGGGGGCACAGTCGGGTCGGTTGCTCAGGGGTTCGGAAGGCTGTGTCCCCCTGGTCCCCCTGAGGGGGGACGGGCGGGTCAGTTGACCCGTTGCGGCTGTTCCAGGGCGCTGAGGAAGTCCCTGGCCCAGCGGTCGACGTCGTGTTCCAGGACGCGCTTGCGCATCGCGCGCATGCGGCGGGCCTGTTCCGCCGGGTCGGCGTTCATCGCGGTCAGCATGGTGCTCTTGAGCCCGTCGATGTCGTACGGGTTGACCTGGAAGGCCCGCTTGAGCTCGGCGGCCGCGCCGGCGAACTCGCTGAGCACCAGCGCGCCGCGCAGGTCGTCGCGGCAGGCGACGTACTCCTTGGCGACCAGGTTCATGCCGTCCCGCAGCGGGGTGACCACCATGACGTCCGCGGCCAGGTAGAGGGCGGCCAGCTCGGCGCGGTCGTAGGAGGTGTGCAGGTAGTGCACGACGGGGAAGCCCAGCTCCCCGTAGTCGCCGTTGATCCGGCCGACCTGCTGCTCGATCTGGTCGCGCAGCAGCTGGTACTGCTCGACCCGCTCCCGGCTGGGCGTGGCGATCTGCACGAACACCGCCTGGCCCGGTTTGAGGTGGCCGTCCTCGAACAGCTCCCCGAACGCCTGCAGGCGCTGGGCGATGCCCTTGGTGTAGTCGAGCCGGTCGACGCCGAGCAGGATCGTGGGGTCGCCGAGGTCGGCGCGGATCTCCTCGGCCCGCTCGCGCACGCTGGGCTGGGCGACCAGCGTCTTCAGCTCGTCCACGTCGACGGAGATGGGGAAGGCGCGCGCCCGCACGACCCGCTCCTCCCACAGCACGTCCTGGCGGAAGTGCCGGGCGTCCAGCAGGCGGCGGCACAGCCGGACGAAGTTGGCCGCCGCGCCGGGCAGCTGGAAGCCGACCAGGTCGGCGCCCAGCAGGCCCTCCAGGATCTGCCGCCGCCACGGCAGCTGCCAGAACAGCTCCAGCGGCGGGAACGGGATGTGCAGGAAGAAGCCGATCCGCACGTCGGGGCGGCGGCGCCGCAGCATCGCCGGGACGAGCTGCAGCTGGTAGTCCTGCACCCACACCACGGCGTTCTCCGCGGCCACCTCGGCGGCCGCGTCGGCGAACCGCTCGTTGACGCGCACGTAGGCGTCCCACATCTCGCGCGAGTACACCGGCGGGGCCACCACGTCGTGGTAGAGCGGCCACAGCGTGGCGTTGGAGAACCCCTCGTAGTAGAGCTCGACGTCCCGCCTGGTCTGCTTGACCGGCCACAGGGACATGCCGTCCTCCTCGAACGGCTCCAGCTCCTCGTCGGGCGCGCCCGCCCATCCGATCCATGTGCCGTGACGCCGGCGCATCACCGGCGCGATGGCGCTGACCAGGCCTCCCGGGCTGCGCCGCCAGGACGCCGTCCCGTCCTCGTCGACGACCCGGTCCACCGGCAGCCGGTTGGCCACCACCACGAACTCACTACCGTGCGTCACCAACGCACCGCCTTCCCAGCAATCTTCGACGATCACATGCCCAGAAACGGCAATCTGGAACTTCTCGTCATTCTGCCGTGATCCATATGACATCGGCATGACAGTGCTGTAGACGCAACCAGTCGGTACATAACGCGACAGATGGCAGCAGGCCGGGACCTGGGCACTCTTCCGGTCGCTTTTTCTCGGCCGTTCACGCGGCCGTTCACGCGGTCGTTCCGCATCGAGTGTTCGCTCCCACCCGAAACGGCGCCGATCAGTGGGTGCGGGCGACCTCGCCGGAGCGGGCGGCGGCGCGATGGTGCCGGGCGAGCCGCAGCACGTCGCCCGACACGGCCTCCAGAAAGAGGACGGCGTCGCAGGGGTCGCAGGGGTCCCAGGCGGCCAGCCGCTCGGCCAGGGCGTCCTGCAGGGCGGCCGCCCGGGCGGCGAGGGCGGCGGCTTCGGAGCGCCACTCCGGCTCGCGCGCCGCCGCCAGGTCGTCGCGTGCGCCGCGCAGGCGCACGGCCGCCTCGTGCAGCGGACGCAGGTGCCCCAAGACGGCGGCGCAGCAGCCGGGCGAGCGCGTGGTGGCGGAGGACGGCGGGGTCGCGCCGGCGGGCGTCGAGCGCCGCGTACTCGGCGGTGATCTCCCGCTCGTCCGCTCCCCCATGATGCGCGGGCGCCGGCCGGCGCGGGAGGGCCCGGCGCCCGCGCGGGGCGCTCAGGTGCGGGCGGGCTCGCGGGCGGGCGCCTCGCGGCGGCCGAAGAGGGCGCCGTCCACGCCGAAGCGGCCGCCGCCGGCGAGGGCCAGCAGCAGGCAGGTGGCGCCGAGGGCGAGGACGAGCTCGTAGCCCCCGCCGGAGGCGAACAGGCCCTTGTCGGCGTGCGCGAACCAGAACGCGCCGGCCATGTCGGCGGCCAGCAGCACGCCCGCGACCGGGACGAGCAGCCCGAGGACGAGCGCGGCGCCGCCGAGCAGCTCGACCCACGTGGCGAACGCGGCCGACAGCGACGGGAACGGGACGCCGAGGCCCTCGAACATCGTGGTGACGCCCGCGTGCCCGGCCTCGGTGAGCTTCTGCCGGCCGTGCGCGATGAAGATCACGCCGATGGCCAGGCGGCCGACCAGCAGGCCCGCGTCGGGCAGGTAGGGGAAGCGGCGAGCGGGATTCATGCTCCTCCTGCGAGATGAAGGCCGCCCGCCGCGGGCCGGACGGCGGCCCGCGGCGGGCGGCGAAGATAGTTCAAATCTCAACCGACACTAGCGAAGAGTTAGTTCAAATCCGAACCAACTATGATGGTGATGTGACAGGCACCTCACCCCTCGGTCCCCGGCAGATGCGCGCCTGGCTGGGCTTCCTGACCGCCTCGCATCTGCTGGAGCACGAGATCGAACGCCAGCTCAAACGCGACGGCGGGCTGTCGCACGCGGAGTTCGAGGTGCTGGTGCGGCTGGACTGGGCCGAGGGGCACCGGATGCGGATGTCCGACCTGGCCCGCGAGGTGATGGTCTCCAAGAGCAGGCTCACCTACCAGGTGGCGGGGCTGGAGAAAGACGGGCTGGTGCGGCGCCGGCCGTGCGACGCCGACCGCCGCGCGGTGTGGGCGGAGCTGACCGACGAGGGCGCCGCCACGCTGGCCCGGGTCCGCCCCGGCCACCGGGCGGTGGTGCGCGAACTGCTCATCGAGCAGCTGTCGGAGGACGAGCTGGAGGTGCTGGGCGACGCCCTGAACCGCGTGGCCGACCGGCTGCGCGAACGGGCCCGGCAGCGCCGGCGGTAGCGCGGTGGACGACTTCGGCGGCATCGTCCGCGGCTCGCCGGTGCGCGTGGCGCGCCCGTCGTGCCAGCGCGAGGTGGCCGACGCGCTGTGGCGGGCCGCCCGGGACGGCCTGCCGGCGGCGGCGCGCGGGTCCGGGCACTCCACGGCGGGCGAGTCGCAGGCCCCGGGCGGCGTCGTGATCGACATGCGCGGCATGCGCACCGTCCACGACGTGGGCCGCGACCACGTCACCGTGGACGCGGGAGCCACGTGGCGGGAGGTGCTGGACGCGACCCTGCCGCACGCGCTCACGCCGCCGGTGCTCACCGACCACCTCGACCTCACGGTGGGCGGCACGCTGTCGGCGGGCGGGGTGGGCGGGACGTCCCACGTGCACGGGACGCAGGCCGACAACGTGTCGGCGCTGGAGGTCGTCACCCGGCAGGGCGAGATCGTGACGTGCTCGGCGACGCGCCGCCGCGGCCTGTTCGACGCGGTGCGCGGGGGCATGGGCCGGCACGGCGTCATCACGCGGGCCACGCTGCGGCTGGTCGCGGCCCCCGAACGGGTGCTGGTGTGCACGGTGCCGTGCCGGGACGCGGGCGAGCTGGTCGCCTTCCAGCGCCGCGTCCGGGCCGACCACGTCTCCGGCCAGGCCAAGCCCGCCGAGGCGGGGTGGCGGTTCGAGGCCAAGGCCGCGGTGTTCGACGGGACGCGTCCGCCCGAGGGCGTGGCGCCGTCGGAGGTGGAGCGGCTCCCCTACCGCGACTTCGCCGACCGGATGCGGCCCGACGTGGCGGAGCTGGTCCGGCTGGGCGAGTGGGCGCGGCCGCACCCGTGGGCGATGGTGCTGCTGCCCGCCGCCCGCGCGGCGCAGCTGATCGGCGAGGTGCTCGCCGGGACGGCGGTCCGCGACGTGGGCGTCAGCGGCGTCGTGCTGGTCAAGGCCCTGCGGATCGGCCGCGTGCCGATGCTGCGCTCCCCCGCCGACCCGGTGCTGTTCGGCATGCTGCGCACCGCCTCGCCCGGCTGCCGGACGGCCGCGGAGATGGCGGCCGCCAACCGCCGCCTGCACGAGCGGGCCGCGGCCGTCGGCGGCACCCCCTACCCCGCGTCCTGATCATCTCTGGGCCAGCGCGATGACCTCGGCGGCCGGCAGCGCGGCCAGCGCCTTGCCGGGCACCAGCAGCTTGGAGCCCCGGATGCCGCTGCCGACGACGGCCTGCGGCAGCGCGGCGGCCGCCTCGTCGACCAGCACCGGCCAGTCTCCGGGGATGCCGAACGGGGTGATGCCGCCGTACTCCATGCGGGTGCGGGAGGTCGCCTCGTCCATGGGGGCGAACGACACCTTGCGCGCGCCCAGGTGCCTGCGCACCGCGCCGTTGACGTCGGCGCGCTCGGTGGCCCGCACCATGCACGCGGCGTAGCGGACCTCGCCGCCCCGCTTGGCGGCGACGATCACGCAGTTGACGCTGGCCTCCAGCGGCACGTCGTAGTGGGCGCAGAACTCGGCGGTGTCGGCCAGGGCCGGGTCGATCGGCGCGACGTACGCCTCCGGCACGTCGCGCACGGCCGCGGCGACCGGCTCGGCGAGCAGGTCGGACCGTCCGGCCGCGGGCGCCCAGTCCAGCTTTCCCAGCATCGTCTCGTCTCCCCCTGGGTCGTTTCGCGTCCCAACGATGCCACGGACGTCCGCGGCGGGGGCGGGAAGGGGGCGCGGCACTGCGGTCGCGGCGACGGCACCGCCCCGTCCGCCTCTGCCACGTCCGCCCCCGCCGCGCCGCCCCGGACGTGTCCGCGGCCGTCCGGTCAGCCGACGTGCTCACGTTGGGAGCCGCGGGCGCGCCGGTGCGCCCCCGGCGGCTGGCCGCCGTCCTTGCCGCGCCCCTTCACGATGCGCACGATGAGGAAGACGACCACCGCCAGCCCGCCGAGCCCGACGACGACCTTGGAATAGGCGCCGACGTACTCCTCCACCAGGTGCCAGTTGTCGCCGAGCTGGTACCCGGCCAGCACGAACACGGTGTTCCAGATGGCGCTGCCCGCCGCGGTGTAGATCAGGAACGCCGGCATCGACATGCGCTCCACGCCCGCGGGCACGGAGATGAAGCTGCGGAACAGCGGGATGAACCGGCCGAAGAACACCGCCTTGCCGCCGTGCCGGGCGAACCACGCCTCGGTGCGGTCCAGGTCCTCCAGCTTGACCAGCGGCATGCGGGCCACCAGACGGCGGATGCGGTCGCGGCCGATCAGGGCGCCGATCAGGTACAGCGCCAGCGCGCCGACCACCGAGCCGACCGTCGTCCAGATCAGCGCGGCGACCAGGCTCATGTCTCCGCGCGCCGCGGTGAACCCGGCCAGCGGCAGGATCACCTCGCTGGGCAGCGGGGGGAAGATGTTCTCCAGGGCGATGGCCGCGCCCGCGCCGATGGCGCCCAGCCGCTCCATCAGGTCGGTGGCCCAGCCCGTGATACCGCCGGTCGGCTCGGCGCCGGCGTCCGCTTGGCCCACGGCGAGCGCCAGGTGCGTCATTGCGATCATGTCCCAAAGGCTACGGATGCCGCAGTGTGCCCCGCCATGAAAACGACCACCCGGTTCACCGGCCGTGCACCGCACCGGACACCTGCGGAAAGCCACAGGATACCGGCGAACGCCCGGAACGCGGCCGCGATCGGGCCAAACAGGTGACGCAGCGGGGTGCGGAGCCGGGGCCGGAGCGGGTCAGGACAGGGCGGCGGGCGCGTCGCCGCGGCGGGACGCCAGGTGCGCGCCGCGCTCCCACTCGTCGTCGAACGCCAGCACGGTCGCCATGACCGGGGCGCCGGGCGGCGCGTCCTCCCGGGTGATCACCACGTGGCAGAGCCCGCCGCGTTCGGCCAGGTAGACGGCCTGCTCGGCGTCGCGTTCGTAGAGCCGGACGCCGTGGAAGCGGGCGACCACCTCGTCGAACCGGACGGTCTGCCCGCGCATGCGCGTCT
This sequence comes from Actinomadura keratinilytica, assembly GCF_039539665.1. NCBI lineage: Bacteria > Bacillati > Actinomycetota > Actinomycetes > Streptosporangiales > Thermomonosporaceae > Actinomadura > Actinomadura keratinilytica. The sequence continues at coordinate 818 of NZ_BAABDO010000117.1, read as the reverse complement.
CCCCCTCACGCCCTTCACGCCGTCCCGGGCGCCGGGCGGGCTGCGCCGCCCGGACGCGGGCGCGCACGGCCCGGGGCCGGGCACCGCCATTCCCTCATCCCCGTGTTTCGGGCTCGTGTCGGGCGGATGAAGGCTCATCGAACGGGACGCCGCGCGGTCCGGCCGTCGGGCGGCAGCGGGTCGGTCTCGGGCGGCGCCGCGCCCGCCGGCGGCCCGGAGCCCGGCGTCCCCGCGCCGCCCGCCGACACCGGGAACCACAGCACGAACGTGCTGCCCGCGCCGGGGGCGGAGAACAGCCGCACGTGGCCGTTGTGCGCCTCGGCGATGCTGCGCACGATCGCCAGGCCCAGGCCGGTGCGGCGGTCCCGGTCGCGGGAGCGGCGCGTCTCGGCACCGCGCCAGAACCGGTCGAACACCCGGTCCTGCTCCTCGGCGCGGATGCCGGGCCCGGCGTCGCGGACCGCGATCCACTGCCGGCCGCCCGGCCGGTCGGCGGCTATCGTGATGACGGACCCGGCGGGCGCCAGCCGCACCGCGTTGGACAGCAGGTCCTCCACCAGGCGGGTCATGCGGGTGGTGGCGCGGTCGACCACCTGCACGGCCCCCCTGGACGACGTGCGCGTTGGTCAGGATGTGGCCGCCCCGGTCGATCACGAACCCGGATCCGGTGCCGCGCGAGCGCGCCGACCGGGTCTCCACCGACACCACGCTCGGCTGGACCCGCGCCGCCACGTCGCTGAGGTCCCCGGCGCCGCCGTCGACCGGCCCGGCGGTGGACCGGGCGATCGGCGCGGCGGCGGCCCGGTCCACCGCCGGGC
>NZ_BAABDO010000116.1:0-21078 GCF_039539665.1 Actinomadura keratinilytica | reverse complement strand
GCCGCGGGCCGCCCGGTCCCGGCCGGGCCGTTCCCCCCGGGCGGGAGCCTTGCCGCGCGGTCGCCGTCCGAGGCCGAACGGCGACCGGCCGTCCTGCTCCGGCGCCGGCTCGGCCGGGGAGCGCCGCCGGTCGCCCGCGGCGGGCGGGCGGGCCGGACGGGCCCCGCGGTCGGGCGGCTGCTGCTGCGGCCGGGCGACGGCGGACCGCCGCTCCCCCTTCGGGGGCTGGCGGTCGTCGGGGCGTTCGCGCGGGCCTGGACGTCCGTCGGCGGGACGGGGTCGGCGGGAACCTGAGCGGGGAGCCGCACCGGGCCGTCGGGGGCCCGGGACGCGGCCGGGTTCTTGGCGGTCCACGAGGGCGCAGACTAACGTCCGCGCGCCGGACGCGGGGCCGTTCCGCGCCGAACCGCCGGTCCGCGCCGCGTCAACGCCCGTTCCCCTCGTCGGGCAGGCGTCCCCACACGAAGTCGGCGGGCTTCTCCACGGCCAGGCTGATGTCGATCATCTCGTTGAGCGAGGCGGGCCGGGCGCCGCCCGCGCGCTGCACCCAGGTGACGATCGTGTAGTGCCCGTACGCCTGGGCGTAGGCGGCGCTGAACCCGCCGCCGAACTTCGGCGCGCCCGGTGCCAGCAGCGGCAGCACGAAACCGGACTTGGTGGCCGGGTCCATCACCCGCACGATCTGGTCGGCGCCCTCCTGGCTGGCCAGGTTGATCGCGGCGAACTGCCCGACGTACTTGCGGTCCTGGCTGACGTAGATGCCGCGGGCGATCTGCGAGCAGCCCGCCTTGGCCAGGTCGTCGTGCAGCCGCTGCCCCCAGGTGACCGACTTGCAGTCCCCGGACAGCTGCGACCCCGCCAGCGTGAACGAGTAGTTCTGGTAGGTGACCGTCTTGGTCTCGTTCGAGAACACCTCGCCCTGGGTCATCGGCCGCTGGTCGGCCGAGCGCTGGGCGATGCGGGCCATCTGGCGGTCGGCCATCTGCGGGGTGTAGGCGGTCGGCAGCACGCCGGGCCCGTTGCTCAGCCCGGTCGCGGCGCTCTTGTCGTCGTCGCCGCCGGTCAGCACCACCGCGCCCGCGGCGGCCGCCGCCACGACGGCCACCGCGCCCGCGACGGCGCCCCACAGCAGCTTGGGACTGCGCTTCTTCTTTCTTCTGCCGCGCTTGCCGTCGTCCTCCGGCCTGAAGTCCCGCCCACCGGCCGGACGACCGGTCTCCGGCGCACCTGTGTCACGAGCCTCGATCACAGGACGCGAGCCTATCGACTACACCGCCTCCTGCGGGGGCAAACGAACGGTTCATCACCGTTTGTCGTCCGCCCCCGCCCGGAGGCGGCGTCGCGGCGCCGGCGGTGGCGCGCCGCGGGCGTCCCGGCCGCCCCCCTCGCCGCCCTACTTGGCGTCCTTGACGGCCTCCGCCTCGCCCCGCTCGGCGGCGTTCCCGGCGTCCTTCGGCTCCGCGGACCCCTCGGCCTCTGTCCTGTCCGCCTTGCCGGGCTCGTCGGCCTTCTCGGCCGTGCCGGGGTCGGCGGCCGCCTCGGACTCGGCGGCCTCGGACTCGGCGGCCTCGGAGGTCGTGGCGCCGGTTGCACGGTCGTCGTCGGACGCCCGGTCCGCGCCGTCGCCGGGATCGTCCGCCGCGGGCGCCTCGCCCCCGGCCGTGTCCTCCTCGGCCGTGTCCTTCTCGGCCGTGTCGCGCGACGGCTCGTCCCGCCCGGACTCGTCCGCCTTCTCGGCGGGCGTCTCGGCGTCCTCGCGGCCCCCGGCCGCCTCCGCCTTCTCGGCGGGCGCGGCGGGTTTCGCGGGCGCGGCGCCCTCCGGGGCGTTCTCGGGGGCCGCGGCGGGCGCGGCAGGGGCGGGCGGGGCCGCGGCGGGCGCCGTGTCCGGGCCCACGGTGACGGTCTCGGGGCCGGTCTTGTCGCGCGTCAGGTACAGGTACGCGACGGCGCCCGCGAAGACGACCAGCGCCGTCCAGTCGTTGAGCCGCATGCCGAGGATGTGGTGGGCGTCGTCGATGCGCAGCGCCTCGATCCAGAACCGCCCGACCGTGTACGCGGCGACGTACAGGGCGAACACCCGCCCGTGCGCCAGCTTGAAGCGGCGGTGCGCCCACACGACCAGGACCGCCACGCCGACGCACCACAGCGACTCGTACAGGAACGTGGGGTGGTAGGTGGCGACGTCGGCGTAGCGGGGGTCCAGGTTTCCGTCGTCGAGGCGCGGCCGGTGCCCCTGGTCGATCTCCAGCGCCCAGAACGCGTCCAGCGGCCGCCCGTACAGCTCCTGGTTCCAGTAGTTGCCCCACCGGCCGATGGCCTGGGCCAGCGCGATGCCGGGCGCCACCGTGTCGGCCATCGCCGACACCGAGATCCCGCGCCGCCGGCAGCCGATCACCGCGCCCAGCGCGCCGAGCAGGATGGCGCCCCAGATGCCCAGGCCGCCCTCCCAGATCTTCAGCGCGTCCACCGGGTCGCGTCCGGAGCCGAAGTAGCGCTGGTAGTCGGTGATCACGTGGTAGAGCCGCCCGCCGAGCAGGCCGAACGGCACCGCCCAGATGGCGATGTCCATGACCACGCCCGGCGTCCCGCCGCGCGCGGCCCAGCGCCGCTCGCCCACCCAGACCGCGACGACGATGCCAATGATGATCATCAGGGCGTAGGCGCGGATCGGGACGAATCCAAGGTGCCAGACGCCCTGGGAAGGACTCGGTATGAAGGCCACCGGCTGCATGTCCGTTGACGTTACCGCCTCCGGCGTCCCCGGGTGCCCCGGAAGCCCCGGTAACCCGATACACCGTGCCGGAGGGGGCCGGCGGCCGGCCCCGCCGCCCCCGCGGCGGGCCGAACAGCCGCGTCCCGCGGCGGGCCGGTCAGCCGCGTCCCGCGGAGAGGACGGCCCGCTCGAACGCCGCGGCGTCCAGCAGCTGGGACTCCAGGTCCAGCGGGCGGCCGTCCAGGAACACGGCCGGCGCGGCGTCCACCGCGCGGGTCCGGGTGGCGTACCGGGTCATCGCGTCCACCTGCGCGGCCTTGCGCATCTTCGCCACGCATGAGGCGAAGCCGGCGCCGGTGATGCCGGCCTGGCGGCCCCAGGCGACGAGCCGGGCCGGCTCGAAGCCGGCGACGCCCTCCTCCGGCTGGTGGGCGAACAGCGTGTCGCGGTAGGCGGGCCAGCGGTCGGCCGGGGCGCACAGGGCGGCGTTGGCGGCCCGGCGGCTGTTGGACGCCAGCGGCTCCCCGCCGGGGCCGCGGAACAGCTGGAACGGCCAGTACACGACCTTGACCCTGCCCTCGGCGGCCAGCCGCTCGACCGTCGGGCCGACGATGTGCTCCACCGCCCGGCACACCGGGCACTGGAAGTCCTCGAAGATCTCCAGCACCGGCCGGGTCACCCCGGTGCGGGACATCACGGTGGCCCCGTCCGGGGTCCGCGACGCGGGCGCCAGCGGCCCCCGGTAGGTGCCGGGGCCGGTGGACTCTCCGCGGCCGTCACGGCCCCGCAGCGCCACGACCACCGCCACGGCCACGGCGATCACCGCGACGGCGCCCAGGACGGCCGGCAGCACCCGCTGGCGCCGCCCCTCGGCCGTCCGGTCCGCCCTGCCCATCGCTCCCCCGATCGACGACGGCCACCTCCCCGGAGTCGCCGGTAGAGACGCTACCGGGGGGACGTTCCAGAGCAGGTAAAACGACACCGTGGACCCGCACAGGGGTCCACGGTGCTCGTTGGTCGGCGCGCGACTGTCGGCGCGGAACCGCCGGCGCGCGGCGTCCGGCGCGGAACGGGCGCCCGCGGTCGGCCGCGGGCGCCGCCCGGGGTCAGCGGCCGGACTGGGCGGCGGACTCGACCGCCTGGCGCAGCGCGTCGCCGCTGCCGATCTCGTTCTCCAGCTTGCGGCCGTCGAGGAAGACGGTGGGCGTGCCGGTGACCTTGCGCTCGTCCAGCGCGTACTTGGTCATCGCGTCGACCTGGGACTTCTTCTGCTGGTCGGTGACGCACTTGTCGAAGTTCGGGTCGGTGACGCCGACGTCCTTGCCCCAGGCGACCAGGTCCTCGGCGGCGAAGCCCTCCCGGCCCTCCACCGGCTGGAACTTGAACAGCGCGTCGTGGTAGGACAGCCACTGGTCGGCCGGGACGCACAGGGCCGCCGCGGCCGACCGCAGCGAGTTCGACCGGATCGGGTCGCGCTGCTGGCCGAACAGGTGGAACGGCCGGTAGACGACCTTGACCTTGCCCTCGGCGGCCAGCTGCTTGACGGTCTTGCCGGTGGACTCCTCGAACTGCTTGCAGGCCGGGCACTGGAAGTCCTCGAAGATCTCCAGCACCGGCTTGGTCACGCCCTCCTTGGCCATGACGATCGAACCGTCGGACTCGCGGGTCACCGGCGCCTGCGGGCCGGAGTAGACGGTCGCCTTCTGGTCGCGGCGGCCCTGCTGGTCGACGACGACCACGACCACCGCCACGATCGCCGCCACCGCGACCACCGAGCCCAGCACGACGGCCAGCAGCCGCCGCTGCCGCTGCCGCGCCTGCTCGCGCTTGCGCTGCTCGGCCAGGCGCTCGCGCGCGGACCGCTGCCGTGCGGCCTTGCTCATCAGCTCTCTCCTCGGCGGGGACGCCGCGGGCGCGCCGGGGCGCCGCGCGGCCGGGCGGACCTAGTCGATCTGACCGGCCCGCCGGTATTCATCGAACAGGACAAGTGCGAACAGCAGGATAGTGACGACGTGCACACCGGTGCACCACTGGCAATACTTGTGCAGGACGGCCGCTTCGACGGTCACCAGGTAGACCACGAACAGCACGCCGACGCACACCGACAGCAGCCGCCCCCATCGCAGCAGGGGCCGCGGCGACCTCAGCGCGGGCGGGCTGATCAGCGCCGCGAACCCGACGAAGAACGCCAGCCCCAGCCAGGGCAGCGGTATGCCCAGCAGCGCGGAGTACTTGCTGCTGGTCACCGAGTGGCAGTCCAGCTTGCCGCTGGTGGTGCACACCAGGGCGCCCTCGTCGTAGTGGGTGTAGACCAGGTAGGCCGAGATGCCCAGGCCGATCAGCGTGAGCACCCACGCGGCGGGCGCGAACCACGACGGGCGCGACGGCACCGCGGGCGCCGCCTCGCCGCGCCGCGTCTCGACGGATTCCTGCACGATCCCGATCCTTCCGCCACCGACGTCGTCCACACGCCGGGTCGCGGGCGGAGCGGTCACGCGTCCGCCCGGACGCGACGCGACTTCACCTTAGAGGACGACGCGTAAGGCGGGTGTCGGAAAGCGGCCCCCGGTGCCCGCGCGCGCCGGGCGGCGGCGCGGGCCGACCGGGTCAGCGCGGGTTGCGGACGCCTTCGGCCAGTTCGGCGGCGAGGGCGCGGACGGCCTCGACGCCGGCGCGCTCGTCGGGGGCGTCCAGCAGGCGGCGGATGAAGGCCGAGCCCACGATGACGCCGTCGGCGAAACCGGCGACCTCGGCGGCCTGCGCCCCGTTGCCGACGCCCAGGCCCAGCCCGACCGGCAGCGCGGAGCCCCGCTCCTCGAGGATGGCGCGGGTGCGCTTGACCAGGCGGGGGGCGCCGGTGTCGACGGCGGAGCGGGCGCCGGTGACGCCCATCAGCGACGCGGCGTACACGAAGCCCCGGCACACCCCGGTGATCTTCTCGATGCGCTCGTCGGTGGAGCTGAGCGCGACGAGGAACACCCGGTCCAGGCCGTGGGCGTCGGACGCGGCGAGCCAGGGCTCGCCCTCCTCGGGGGTGAGGTCGGGGGTGATGAGCCCGGTGCCGCCCGCGGACTTCAGGTCGCGGGCGAAGGCGTCGACGCCGTAGCGGTCGACGGGGTTCCAGTACGTCATCACCAGGGTGGCCGCGCCGGTGGCGGCGACGGCCTCCACGGTGCGCAGCACGTCGGCGACGCGGGTGCCGCCGACCAGCGCCCGGTGCACGGCGTCCTGGATGGTGGGGCCGTCCATCAGCGGGTCGGTGTAGGGCAGGCCGATCTCGATGACGTCGCAGCCCGCCTCGACCATGGCGGTGGCGGCGGCCACGGCGCCGTCGAAGCTGGGGAACCCGGCCGGCAGGTAGCCGACGAGCGCGGCCCGGCCCTCGGCCTTGGCCTTGTCGAACGCGGTCTGGACGGTCACCGGCCCTCCCCCTCCGGCATGAGCCCGAAGTACTGGGCGGCGGTGTGCATGTCCTTGTCGCCGCGGCCGGACAGGCACACCACGATCGTGGCGTCCGGGCCGAGCTCCCGGCCGACCTTGAGCGCCCCGGCCAGGGCGTGCGCGGACTCGATGGCGGGGATGATGCCCTCGGTGCGGCACAGCAGCGCGAAGGCGTCCATGGCCTCGGCGTCGGTGATCTCCCGGTACTCGGCGCGGCCGGTGTCGCGCAGCCAGGCGTGCTCGGGGCCGACGCCGGGGTAGTCCAGCCCGGCGGAGATCGAGTGGGTCTCCAGGGTCTGGCCCTCGTCGTCCTGCAGCAGGTAGGTGCGCATGCCGTGGATGACGCCGAGCGACCCGCCGACCAGGGTGGCGGCGTGCCTGCCGGTGGCCACGCCGTCGCCGCCGGCCTCGAATCCGTACAGCCGCACGGACTCGTCCGGGATGAAGGCGTGGAAGGCGCCGATGGCGTTGGAGCCGCCGCCGACGCAGGCGACGACGGCGTCGGGCAGCCGCCCGGTCGTCCGCAGGCACTGCTCGCGCGCCTCGACGCCGATGACGCGATGGAAATCGCGCACCATCATCGGGAACGGGTGCGGGCCCATGACCGAACCGATGCAGTAGTGGGTGTGGTCGACGGAGGCGACCCAGTCGCGGAACGCCTCGTTGCAGGCGTCCTTGAGGGTGCGGCTGCCGGTGCGGACGGGGACCACCTCGGCGCCCAGCATCCGCATCCGCGCGACGTTGAGGGCCTGCCGCTCGGTGTCGACCTCGCCCATGTAGACGGTGCACTCCAGGCCGAGCAGGGCGGCGGCGGTGGCGGTGGCCACGCCGTGCTGCCCGGCGCCGGTCTCGGCGATGACGCGGCGCTTGCCCATGCGGCGGGTGAGCAGCGCCTGCCCCAGCACGTTGTTGATCTTGTGGGAGCCGGTGTGGTTGAGGTCCTCGCGCTTGAGCAGGATGCGGGCGCCGCCCGCGTGCTCGGCGAAGCGGCGGGCCTCGGTGAGCAGGCTGGGCCGCCCGGCGTACTCGGCCAGCAGGCGGTCCAGCTCGCCGGTGAAGGCGGGGTCGCGCCGGGCCGCCTCGTACTCGCGGGTCAGCTCGTCGAGGGCGGCCATGAGGGCCTCGGGCGCGAAGCGCCCGCCGAACGCGCCGAAATGGCCGGTGGCGTCGGGCACGACGGCACCGGCAGCGGTGGTGTGGGTGGTCATTGACTTCCTGTGGTGGGAGAAGGGCTCATCCGGGCTGCTGGGTCGTCGGCCGGGCGCGCCATCGTTCGCGCAGGGGCTCGACGGGCCCCCTGGACAGGCCCACCCCCGGGGACGGCTCTCTCCGCATGACGCTCACCCTATCGCGATCCGCGTCAGCCGCTCTGCCGCAGCGCCGGATGCGCGCCCGCGGCCACCAGGTCGGCGACCGCGCCGCGCGGGTCGCGGCCGATCACCAGGCTCTCCCCCACCAGTACCGCGTCGGCCCCCGCCGAGGCGTAGGCGAGCAGGTCGTGCGGGCCGCGCACGCCCGACTCGGCGATCTTGACGACGTCCTTGGGGATCAGCGGGGCCAGCCGGGCGAACACGCCGCGGTCGACGCGAAGGGTCTTCAGGTCGCGGGCGTTGACCCCGATGACCTTGGCGCCCGCGTCGATCGCGCGGGCCACCTCCTCCTCGGTGTGCACCTCGACCAGCGGCACCAGCCCGATCGACTCGGCCCGCTCGACCAGCGACACCAGCGCGTCCTGCTCCAGCGCGGCCACGATCAGCAGGGCGAGGTCGGCGCCGTAGGCGCGGGCCTCCCACAGCTGGTAGGAGGTGACGATGAAGTCCTTCCGCAGCACCGCCACGTCGACGTCGGCGCGCACCGCGGCCAGGTCGTCCAGGCTGCCGCCGAACCGGCGCCGCTCGGTCAGCACGCTGATCACCTTGGCGCCGCCCGCCTCGTAGTCGCGGGCGAGGGCGGCCGGGTCGGCGATCGCGGCCAGCGCGCCCTTGGACGGGCTGCTGCGCTTGACCTCGGCGATGACGGACACGCCCGGGGAGCGCAGCGCCGCCAGCGCGTCGCGCGGTGGCTCGGCCCGCTCGGCCTTGGCCTTGAGCTCGTCGAGCGGCACCGCGCGCTGCCGTTCGGCCAGATCGGCCCGCACGCCGTCGATGATCTCGTTCAGCACGCTCACGACCTGACCCCCGCTCCCCTGCACGCCGCGCCCGGTGCGCGGTCTTCCTTCTCCGCGGGCCGGTCGGTCCCGGCGGCGTGCCGCTCCGCCTCGCTCATGCCGCAGCGCTCGGGCTCGCTCACGGGAAAGGCCCCCTATATTCCGGTCGATCCAGCACCGATCGTAGCCGCAGCCGCCGACGGCGCTCGAACCCGGGCCGGTATCAGGACGCCCGAAACCGCGTCACGGCGCCAGGGCGTGCCCGAACGGCAGGTTCCGGACGATCCCGTACACGATGATGAGCGCGAGGAACGGGTAGATCACGCGCGGCCGCACGAGCGTGGAGGCGAACGCCACGCCCTTGGCCGCGCAGGCCGCCCAGCGCGCCCACAGGTAGGCGAAGACGGGCAGCAGCAGGAACGCCAGGGGGTTGAGCCCGAACGCCTCCCCGACGCGGCCGTGCGTCAGCGAGTTCACCATGCGCAGGCCGCCGCAGCCGGGGCAGTACAGGCCGGTCGCCCACAGCAGCGGGCAGGTCGGGTAGTGGCCGGGCTCGTGCGGGTCGACGACGCTGACCAGCGCCACGCCGGCGGCCGCCGCGGCCAGGACGATGCCGGGGCCGACCAGCGCCCGCCCCCGGCTTCGGCGCCCCGCCGGGGCGGGCGCGTGCGGGTGCGGCTGCGCGGCGCGGGCGGGCGCGGCGGTCGTGTCGTCCACCGTGGGTTCCTCTCCGGAAGGCTCAGGGGTCCAGGACGTAGCCGACGCCGCGGACGGTGCGGATCGGGCTGCCGTCGCCCAGCTTGCTGCGCAGCTGGGCGATGTGCACGTCCACCGTGCGGCTTCCGGCCCCGGCGCCCGGGCCCCAGGCGGCGTCGAGGAGCTGTTCGCGGGTGAAGACCCTGCCGGGGTTGCTCATCAGGAACTCCAGCAGGTCGAACTCGGTCACGGTGAGGGCGACGGCGCGGTCGTCCACGCTGACGGCGCGTCCCTGCGGGTCGAGGGTCACCCGGCCGGCGCGCAGCGGCCCCGGGTCGTCGCCGCCGGCGCCTCGGCGCAGCGCGTCGGTGACCGCGCCGACCAGGACGCGGGGGGCGAACGGCCGCGTCACCTGGCGGTCGCCGAGCGCGCGCCGCGCGGCCGGGTCGACCGGCCCGGTCACGGTCACGACGGGCGCGGGCCGGGCGGCCTCCGCCACTCGGCGGTACAGCTCGGCGGGCAGCGGGGTGTCGGACACGTCCAGCACCACGGCGTCCGGGCGGAGGCGCGCCACGGCGGCGGCCGCGCGCGACGGGTCCGGTTCGATCTCGACGGTGAAGCCCTCGCGGGCGAGGTAGCGCCGCTGCAGTTCCGCCACCTCGGGTTCGTGCTCGGCGACCAGGACGAGCCCGCCGCCGTCGGCGCCGGTCCCGCGGCTCACGGCCGCTCCCGGTGGGTGCCTCCCGCCGCGGGCCGCGCGGCGCCGGCAGGGGGACCGGCGGGGTCGGTGGGGTCGGCGGGGTCGGTGGGGTCGGTGCGGTCGGTGGGGTCCTCGCCGCGGTCGAGGGACTTCCACAGGCTGGAGGGGTCGTCGGCGGTGGCCGGGGTGCGTGCGGTGGCCGCGGCGGGGCGTTCGTAGCGGGTGGACATGCCGGGCCAGCGCGCGCCGCGCAGCAGCGTCACCAGTCCCGCGGCCAGCAGCAGCAGGCCGCCGGCGAGGGAGACGGCCCACCACAGGTTGACGTCGACGGACGTGTCTGCGGCCAGCCGCAGCAGGGCGCTCTTCTCTCCCGCCGCCGCCCGGACGTGGGAGGCGCCGATCGACGCCGCGGAGGCGTAGCCGATGGCGGCGCCGAACAGCACCAGCAGGACGCCGACCCCTGCCCGCACCTTGCCGCGGGTGGCGAACAGGGCCGCCAGCCCCGCCAGCCCGGCCCAGCCCAGGGCGCTCGCCGCTCCGCCCAGGTCGCGCCCGGTGAGCTCCTGCGTGAACGGGGTGATGGCGCCGGTGGCCCGCACGTGCGCCCAGGCGCGTCCGGCGGCCAGCAGGGGCAGCGCGGCGCCGGCCGCGCACAGCAGGGCGGCCAGGGCGCGTTCCCGGGCCGGGGTCACGAGCCCGCGGCGGGCCGTTCCCCGACGACGGCGTCGAGCACGTCGGCGTCCCAGCAGGTGCGGTCGCCGGTGTGGCAGGCGGCGCCGACCTGGTCGACCTTCACCAGGATCGCGTCGCCGTCGCAGTCGAGGGCGACCGACTTGACCCACTGCTGGTGGCCGGAGCTCTCGCCCTTCACCCAGTACTCCTGGCGGCTGCGGGACCAGTAGGTGGCGCGGCCGGTGGTGAGGGTGCGGTGCAGGGCCTCGTCGTCCATCCACGCCAGCATGAGCACCTCTCCGGTGTCGTACTGCTGGGCGATGGCGGGCACGAGGCCGTCCGGGGTGCGCTTGAGGCGTTCGGCGATCTTGGGGTCCAGATTGGACGGGCGAGCGGACATGTGCTCCATTCTGCCGGGTCGCGGCGCGAGCCCCGTACCGGGTGGCGGCCCGCCGCGCCTTGGAACCGCTCCGGGACACCGCAGAGCCCGCACCCCTGGCGTGGGGTACGGGCCCGGCGGTACGACTACGGGTTACGAGAGGGGGACGACGTTGTCGGCCTGCGGGCCGCGCTGGCCCTGCGTCACCTCGAACTCGACGCGCTGGTTCTCGTCGAGGGTGCGGTAGCCGGACGACTGGATGGCCGTGTAGTGCACGAACACGTCGGCGCCACCGCCGTCCACGGCGATGAAGCCGTAGCCCTTCTCGGCGTTGAACCACTTCACGGTGCCCTGCTGGGGCATGTCTTTCTCCTTGCGGCAAAACTCGGGCCCACACCTCGCGGGCCCCGCGCCGGTCGCTGCGGGACGTCTTCGCCCCCGGCACTGCCCCGGAAAAGCCAAAACGCCCGCTGCCATCAGTCCGCGGGCGTTCTTGCAAACGATCGAGAACCACGACTGCAACCGACCGCTCCACCGTATCACCGGATCCGCGTAAACCCCAGGAGCCGCAACCCTCCCGATTCTCCTGTGAGCGAAGTGGCGTGTTTAAGCCCGCGGGCCGCGCGGGGGCGGGGCGCGTGTCCTGGGACGTCCTGGGCGGCCCGTCGCGGCGGGCTCCGCGGCCGCCGCGGCCCGGCGCGCCGGACGGGCCGTCGACCGGCGATTTTCGGACATGTCGATCAGGTGGTTTTGAACAAAGAACTCCGCCGTGTTGCCGATTTTTTCGCCGCCGGACGGTGCGTACACCGAAAAACGGGGCGAGCTTGAACGAATCCGTTCCGATCACACTCCACGGCCCGGCGGCGGGGGTGCCGCTCCGCCTGCCGCACCGCTCCGGGCGCGGGGCGCGGCCGGCGGCGGGCCGCGCGGCGGGCCTGTCGCGCCGAAGGGGGAATCACGTGACTTCGGCAGCTCGTCCGACTATGCCCGGGAATAAGCGTTCGGCACGGATGGTAGGCATTGGGCGAGCCCGCCGGCCCCGGCGGTCCTCCCGCCGGGGCGAGCGGGCGCCGCCGTCTGCGAGGAGATGCCGTGCCATCAGGGTCGACACGCGCCAGCCGCCGTCCCGGCGCCCGCCCCCGGGCCAGCCGCCGCCCCGAAGGGGAGCATCCCCCCAGACCCCGCGTCAGCCCCGGCGTCCTGCGCGAGGGGCTGCGCGTGCTGTGGGTCGCCGTCAAGGCCGAGCCGCGGGTGTTCACCGTGGCGGTGCTGGCCAGCGGGCTCTACGCGGCGATGACCGTCGGCACCGCGCAGGTGCTGGGCTGGGCCACCGAGGAGGTGGTGCTGCCGGCGCTGCGCTCCGGCGACACCACGGCGGGCGCGCTGACCGGGGCCGCGGCGGCGATCCTGGCGGTCGCGCTGCTCAAGGCGCTCGGCGTGGCGGGCCGCCGGTTCTACGCCGGGCTCATGCAGTACCGCATGCAGGCCCGCTACCGGCGGGCGGTCACCCGGCAGTACCTGCGGCTCCCCCTGGCCTGGCACCACCGCCACCCCACCGGGCAGCTGCTGTCCAACGCCAACGCCGACGTCGAGGCGGTGTGGGCGCCGATCGCGCCGCTGCCGATGGCGGTCGGCGTGGTGTTCATGCTGCTGATCGCGGCCGTGTCGATCCTGGTCACCGACGTGGCGGTGGCGCTCGTCGGCTTCCTGGTCTTCCCGGCGGTGGCGCTGCTGAACGTGCTGTACCAGCGGCGCCTGTCCCCCGTCGCCACCCGCGCCCAGCAGCTGCGCGCCGAGGTCAGCGAGGTCGCGCACGAGAGCTTCGAGGGCGGCCTGGTGGTCAAGACGCTGGGGCGCGAGCAGGACGAGACCGAGCGGTTCGCCGAGCGCGCGCGGGCGCTGCGCGAGGCCAACGTGGCGGTCGGCCGCATCCGGGGGCTGTTCGATCCGGTGCTGGAGGCGCTGCCGAACCTGGGGGTGCTGGCGGTGCTGCTGGTGGGGTCGATCCGGTTGGAGGCCGGGGCGATGACCGAGGGCGACCTGGTGCACGTGGCGTATCTGTTCACGCTGCTGGCCTGGCCGATCCGCGCGCTGGGCTGGGTGCTGGCCGAGGTGCCGCGCAGCGTGGTCGGCTGGAAGCGCGTCCGAGGGGTGCTGGACGCCACCGGTTCCCTGCCGTACGGCGACCGCTCCCCCGGGCAGGGCAAGGCGGCGGCGCTGGAGGTGCGCGACGTCCGCTTCGCCTACGAGTCCGCGGACGGGCAGGCCGCCGCCCCCGTGCTGCACGACGTGTCGTTCTCCGCCGCCCCCGGCCGGACGATCGCCGTGGTCGGCCCCACGGGGTCGGGCAAGTCGACGCTGACGTCCCTGCTGGTGCGGCTGGTGGACCCGGCCGACGGATCGGTGCTGCTGGACGGCGTGGACGCCCGCGACCTGCGGCGCGGCGGCGTGGCCGAGACGGCGGCCCTGGTGCCGCAGCAGACGTTCCTGTTCGACGACACCGTACGCGGCAACGTGACCCTGGGCCTGGACGTCCCGGACGAGCGCGTGTGGGAGGCGCTGCGGCTCGCCCAGGCCGACGGATTCGTCGCGGCCCTTCCCGACGGCCTCGACACCCGGGTGGGGGAACGCGGAGCGACCCTGTCGGGCGGGCAGCGGCAGCGTCTGGCGCTGGCACGCGCCCTGGTGCGGCGCCCCCGGCTGCTGGTGCTGGACGACGCGACGTCCAGCGTCGACCCCCAGGTGGAGGCGCGGATCCTGGAGGGGCTGCGGGACGCGCAGTCGGCCGGCGGGGGCGGCGCGACCGTGGTGGTGGTCGCCTACCGCAAGGCCACGATCGCGCTGGCCGACGAGGTCGTCTACGTCGAGCACGGCCGCGTCGCCGACCGGGGCGCCCACGCCGAGCTGCTGGAGCGCTCCGAGGGCTACCGCGCGCTCGTCAACGCCTACGAGCGCGCCGAGATCGAGCAGCGGCTCCTTGGCGAGCAGGCCGGAGGCACCGACAGCGCCGACAGCGAGGAGGCGGTGGCGTGACCGCGCTCAACGAGGCGGCCGTCGGCGAGGGCGCGCTGACCACGCTGCGCCGCGGGCTGCGGCTCAGCCCCGAGTTCCGCGCGGGCCTGGCCGGGACGCTGCTGCTGGCGGCGCTGGCGACGGCGGGCCGGGTGGTGGTGCCGATCGCGGTGCAGCAGACGATCGACAAGGGGCTGGGCGGGCCGGGCGGGCCCGACATCGGGTTCGTCCGCACCGCCGTGCTGGCGTGCGCGGTGGCGGTGGCCGTGACGGCGCTGAGCGCCTACGCGATGAACGTGCGGCTGTACCGGACCACCGAGTCCGGGCTGGCCACGCTGCGGGTCAAGGCGTTCCGGCACGTGCACGACCTGTCCATGCTCACCCAGAGCTCCGAGCGGCGCGGCGCGCTGGTGTCGCGGGTGACCGGCGACGTGGACCAGATCAGCCAGTTCATGCAGTGGGGCGGGCTGCTGATCATCATGTCGACCGGGCAGCTGGTGGTGGCCAGCGTGCTGATGGCCGTGTACTCCTGGCCGCTGGCGCTGCTGGTGTGGGCGGCGTTCGTGCCGCTGGCGTTCGCGCTGCGCCGCTTCCAGCGGATGCTGTCGGCCGCCTACACCCGGGTCCGCGAGCGGATGGGCGACCTGCTGGCCGCGGTGAGCGAGGCGGTGGTGGGCGCCTCGGTGATCCGCGCCTACGCGGTCGAGGACCGCACCGCCCGCCGGGTCGACGAGACCGTCGAGGCGCACCGGCGGGCGCAGACGCGGGCGCAGGGCCTGGTGGCGCTGACGTTCCCGTCCAGCGAGCTGGTGGCGGCCGTGGCGACCGCCGCCGTCGTGGTGGCGGGGACGCTGCTGGGGGTGGGCGGCGACCTGACCGCCGGGGAGCTGGTGGCGTTCCTGTTCCTGATCACCCTGTTCGTCAGCCCGATGCAGACCGCCACGGAGGTGCTCAACGAGGCGCAGAACGCGATCGCCGGGTGGCGGCGCGTGCTGGGCGTGCTGGACACCGTCCCGGACGTGGCCGACCCGGGCGGCGACGGCGAGGTGCTGCCGCGCGGGCCGATCGAGGTGCGGTTCGAGGGCGTCGGGTTCGCCTACCCCGGGGGGCCGCCCGTGCTGCACGACGTGAACGTGACCATCGCCCCCCGCAGCCGCGTCGCGATCGTGGGCGAGACGGGCTCGGGCAAGACGACGTTCGCCAAGCTGCTGACCCGGCTGATGGACCCGACGTCCGGGCGTGTGCTGGTGGACGGCGTGCCCCTGGACCGGGTGCGGTTCTCCTCCCTGCGCGAGCGCATCGTCATGGTGCCGCAGGACGGCTTCCTGTTCGACGCCACCCTCGGCGACAACATCCGCTACGGGCGGCCGGACGCCACCGACGAGGAGGTGGTGCGGGCGCTGGTCGAGCTGGGCCTGGGCGACTGGCTGGAGGGCCTGCCCCGCGGCCTGGGCACGCCCGTGGGGCAGCGCGGCGAGTCCCTGTCGGCGGGCGAGCGGCAGCTGGTGGCGCTGGCGCGCGCCTACATCGCCGACCCGGACCTGCTGGTGCTGGACGAGGCCACGTCCGCCGTCGACCCGGCCACCGAGGTGCGCATCCAGCGCGCCCTGGAGGGGGTGACGCGGGGCCGCACGGCCATCTCCATCGCCCACCGGCTGTCCACGGCCGAGGCCGCCGACGAGGTCCTGGTGTTCGACGCGGGGCGGATCGTCCAGCGCGGCCCGCACAGCGAGCTGGTCGGCGTCCCGGGCGTCTACGCCGATCTGCACGCGTCGTGGATCGCCCAGCGCCGCATCTAGCCGCGCCCCGGGCGGGAGGGCCGCCGCGGGTCCGCTCCCGCGGCGGCGGGCGATTCCCCGAGGTAAAGCACTTGCCGGTTTTGTGGTCGGGTGCGCATTCTGCTTGGGTGAGCAACGAGGTCGTGTTGGAATCAGCTGGAACGCTGCATGGACAACTGCAGCGGGGTCTGGGACGTGCCGCGCGGCGCGCGGCCGACAAGCCGGGTGCGGGCGAGTTCGTCTACGACTGCATACGCCGCGACCCACGCTGGGACCCGCTCTGCGAGGAACGCGGCCTCTATTACGCCCGTTTGATGGTGGACCTGGAACTGCCCGTCGGCCCGGTGGCCGAGCACCTGTTCGCCCCGTCCGACCATGCCGACGGCGACGGGCGGCGGGTGCAGCTGGCGTTGGAGGTGCTGGCGGACCTGGTGCGGCTCAGCCGCCGGGAGGCGGCGTCGGCGCTGTACCGGTACGCCGAGGAGGGCACGCACTGGTTCGACGCCATCGACACGTTGGTCGGCCTGGGGGATCCGGCGCTGACGCACGGCCTGGACGAGCTGGTGGCGGCGCGGTGCAACGAGTCCGCCTTGGACGCCCTGGTGGCGGGCCCGCACAACCCGGTGATCGAGAGCTGGGCGGCGCGGCAGCCGCGGATCGCCGACGCCCTGGCCCGGCGCCGCGAGACCGGCCGCGTCCGCCGCCCCGGGGCCGCCGGCGAGAAGAAGGTCCGGCGGACCGAGGCCGAGCTGCTGGAGGCCGCCCGGCGGCGCGACGACGGCGCCGTGGCGGCCATATTCGAGCTCGGCCGCAGGCGTGCCCCGGCCCTGCTGGATCTCGCCGAGGAGCTGCTGCCGCAGCGGCCCAGCCGATGGGGCGGGGCGGTGTGCCGGGCGTTGCGCGAGTACGGCCCCGAGGCGGTGCCGCGGGCGCGGGCGTGGGCGACGGCCCGCGGCGGGTGCCAGGACATGGCGCTGGACATCCTGGCCCGCTACGGCACCCGCGAGGACATCCCGCTGCTGATGGGCGAGCTGCGCGACGCCCTGGAGCGGCGCGACTGGGGCGACGCGGCCGGGCCGATCGAGGGCCTGGGGAGATTGCGCGCCGGTGAGGCCGTGCCGCTGCTGAAGACCGCTTGGACCGAGTCGACCTATGCGTTCCTGCGTCCGCGCGTGCTGACCGCCTTGACCCGTACCGCGCCGCACACCGCCGAGTCCTACACCGTCGAGGGCCTGTGGGACTGCGAGGAGGGCGTGCGCCAGGTCGCCGCCGAGACCGCCCCCCTCACCCGCGAGACCCGCATCCGCCTGCAACGCCTCCATCACGACGCCGCCGAGGAACCCTCCGTGCGCGCCGCCGCCGCCGGGCGTCTCATGACCTGACCCCTGCCGCCCCGGCCCCCCTGCGCCCCTCTTCTCTCCGCGCTCCGCGGCTGAACCCCGTGGAAGCGTCCGCCCGTACCTGTGGGCGAATCGCTCAACTCTTCCCGGAGAGGACGGGCCATGGTGTCCGACAATCACCGATCGCCCTTGAGGGCCGCCCTGCTGTGCGGTGCCGCCGCGGTCCTGCTGCCGCTGGCGGCCGGGTGCACGGGAGCAGGCGGCGAGGCGGGCGGGCAGGGCCAGGTGAAGCAGGCCCAGCCCGCCACCGCCGAGCAGCTCGCCCAGCAGACCGGGTGCACGCTGAGCAGCATCCGCAAGGTCGCGGACCTGTCCCAGGGCGCCTGCCAGACGAGCAAGGGGCGCTTCACGGTGGTCAGCTTCACCACCGACCAGGGGCAGCAGGCGTGGTTGGAGGAGGCCAAGCCCTGGGGCGGGACGTACCTGGTGGGGCCGCGGTGGGTCGTCGTCAGCACCGAGCAGACGCTGAAGGCTCTGCAGGAGGACCTGGGCGGGCAGATCCAGTACGGCGCCGACCACAGCGGCGGAGGCCACCAGGGCGGCACCACGGGCCACCAGGGCGGCGCGACGGGCCACCAGGGCGGCTGACACGCGGCACGGCCGCGGCGGGCGCGCAGGGGGACGCACGGGCACCGCGCAGGATCGCGGGCACGGCGCGGGGCATCACCGCCGGGTACTACTTCCGGCCGCGGTGAGTTCACTCTCCAGGCGGGGCCGGCGGCGAGGGCGCGGCACCTAGACTCGCAGCCATGTTCCCCTCCGTTCGGCGAGCACTGACCGTACTGCCGTTCGCGCTGCTGCCCCTGACCGCCGTGGCGGCGTGCAGCGGCGAGGGCGCCACGACCGACTGCAACGTGACCTCCTGCACGATCACCTTCGACCGGGGTGTCGAGGCCAGCGCGTCCATCCTCGGCATCAAGGCGGAGCTGGTGAGCGTCCAGGGCGACACCGTCACGCTCAAGGTGGCCGGTCAGCAGATCACCGTGCCCCGGGGCGAGGCCGAGCAGGCCGAGGGCTTCGACGTGTCCGTCGAGTCGATCACCCAGGACAAGATCGTCGTCAAGATCTCCAACAACGGCTGACGCGACCCGTGGGGGCGGGTCCGGCCGGCGGGGGCTGTCGGACCCGCCCCCCTAGGATTCGCTCATGCGTTCGATGAAACGTTCGATGGGCGACGCCGCGCGCGGGCGGCGGCACGGCACCGGCTGGCCCCCGCGGCGCGCACCGACGACGTCGTCGAGATCGCCCGCTCCCTCGTGGCGCTGCACGCCACCGACCCGGCCACGGTGTTCCTGTCGGTGGCCGCACGCAGCCGCACCGCGACGCACGAGGCGGTGGAGAAGGCCCTCTACGACGACCGGACGCTGCTGCGGATGCTGGCGATGCGCCGCACCATGTTCGTCGTCCCCGTCGAACTGGTCCCGGCGCTGCAGGCGTCCTGCGCCGCGCCCCTGGCCGCCAGGCAGCGCCGCACCTACGGCCGCATGATCGAGCGGGCCGGGATCCCCGACGCACAGGCCTGGTTCGGCGAGGTGCTGGAGGCGGCGCACCGCGCGCTCCTGGCGCGCGGCGAAGCCACCGGGGCGCAGCTCAGCGCCGACGAACCGCGCCTGCGCACGCAGGTGGAGACCGCACCGGGCAAGGCGTACTCGCGTCCCACCGGCGTCACCACGTGGGTGCTGGCCACGCTGGGCTGCGAGGGACGCATCGTGCGGGGCCGCCCCAACGGCTCGTGGATCAGCAGCCGGTACGTGTGGTATCCCGTCGAGAAATGGCTGCCCGGCGGCATCCCCGACATGCCCGCGGGCGACGCGCGCGCCGAGCTGGTCACCCGCTGGCTGCGGGCGTTCGGCCCCGCCCCCGTCTCGGACCTGAAGTGGTGGACGGGCTGGACCGCGGCCGAGGTGAACAAGACCCTGGCCCGCCTGGACGTCGTCGAGGTCGGCCTGGACGGCGGCGGCACCGGCGTCATGCTCGCCGACGACGCGGGCGACGGCACCGGCGACGAGGCGGCCGGCGCGGGCCGGGACGCCGAGCCGTGGGCGGCACTGCTGCCCGCCCTGGACCCCACCCCCATGGGCTGGCAGGAGCGCGGCTGGTTCCTCGGCGACCGCGCGCCGATGCTGTTCGACCGCAACGGCAACATCGGCCCCACCGTGTGGTGGGACGGCCGCGTCGTCGGCGGCTGGGCGCAGCGGCCGGACGGGGAGGTCGTCACGCGGCTGCTGGAGGACGTGGGCGCCGACGCCCGCGCCGCGGTCGACGCCGAGGCCGCCCGCATCGCCGCCTTCCTCGGCGGCATACGGGTCACCCCGCGTTTCCGCACGCCGCTGGAGCGCGAACTGTCCTCCTGACCCGTCGTCCTGACGAAGGCCTCAGGGGCCGCCCGCCTCACGGCAAGTCCGGACGATCCGCCAAGATGGGGACATGCCTGCCGAACGCCTGCTTCCCACATCCGAGGCCGAGGACCTCCTCGCGCTGACCCGCGAGATCGTCCGCAAGGAGCTGGCGCCGCGCGCCGCCGCCGCCGAAGAGGCCGAGGAGTTCCCGCGCGAGATCTTCCGGCTGCTCGGCCGGGCCGGGCTGCTCGGGCTGCCCTACCCCGAGGAGGTCGGCGGCGGAGGCCAGCCCTACGAGGTCTACCTGCAGGTGCTCGAGGAGATCGCGGCGGCGTGGGCGTCGGTGGCGGTCGGCGTCAGCGTGCACACGCTGTCGTGCTACCCGCTGGCGGTGCACGGCACCGACGAGCAGCGCAAGCGGCTGCCCGAGCTGCTCGGCGGCGAGCTGCTGGGCGGATACGCGCTGTCGGAGGCGCACGCGGGCTCGGACGCGGGCGCGCTGAGCACCCGGGCCGTGCCGGACGAGGACGGCGCGGCCTACCGGATCACCGGCACCAAGACCTGGATCACCCACGGCGGCGAGGCCGACTTCTACACGCTGTTCGCCCGCACCTCCGACGCCGGCTCGCGCGGCATCAGCTGCTTCCTGATCGAGGGGCGGATGCCGGGGCTGACCTTCGGGCCGCCCGAGCGCAAGATGGGGCTGACCGGCTCCACCACCGCGCAGCTGCACTTCGACGGCGCCCGGGTGCCCGCCGAGTGGCGGATCGGCGACGAGGGCCAGGGGTTCCCGATCGCGCTGTCGGCGCTGGACTCGGGCCGCCTGGGCATCGCCGCCTGCGCGGTCGGCCTGGCGCAGGGCGCCCTCGACCACGCGGTCGCGTACGCGGCACGGCGCGAGCAGTTCGGCCGCCCCGTCATCGCCCACCAGGGGCTGGCGTTCCTGCTGGCCGACATGGCGGCCGCGGTGGAGTCGGCGCGGGCCACGTACCTGGAGGCGGCCCGCCGCCGCGACCGGGGCCTGCCGTTCTCCCGCCAGGCGTCGGTCGCCAAGCTGGTGGCGACGGACGCGGCGATGCGCGTCACCACCGACGCGGTGCAGGTGCTCGGCGGGTACGGCTACACCCGCGACTTCCCGGTGGAGCGGTACATGCGGGAGGCCAAGGTCATGCAGATCTTCGAGGGCACCAACCAGATCCAGCGCATGGTGATCGGCCGCCACCTGGCCCGCACGGCGGCGCTGCACGACGCGACCTGACGGCGCCGGCGGCCTGCGCCGGCCACGCCCGCACCGGTTCCGCGGCCCCCGTGCCGGCACGCGCGGGGCCCGTGGCAGCATAGGAGCGCCATGGCCTCCTCACCCCCGTACCGCGCCGCACGGTCCGCGGTCTTCGCGGCAGTGTGCGTGTGCCTCACCGCGCTGGGGCACCGGACCGCCTCCGGCGGGCCGATGTCCCCGGACGCGCTGTACTGGGGGTTCTTCGGCATGTGGGCCGTGGCGCTGCCGCTGGCCGGGCACGAGCGTTCCCTTCCGACGATCCTCGGGGGGCTGCTCGGCGGGCAGTTCGTCCTGCACGCGCTGATGAGCGCCGGGGGGACGCACCACCATCCCGCCGCTCCCGCGCTGGTCGCCGCCGGGGACGGCGGCGCCGCGATGCCGACCGCGCACCTGGCCGCCGCGGTCGTGTCGGCCTGGTGGCTGCGGTGCGGCGAGCGCGCCGTCTGGCGGCTGGCCCGCCTGCTGGCGTCCGCCCTGCTCAGGCCGCTGCTGGTGCTGCTCGGCGAGCCCCCGCCGCCGCGGC